>CAZXLK010000041.1:0-11506 GCA_964641775.1 uncultured bacterium
AAGAATAAAAATGCTGCTACCTGTTTGAGAGTTCCTAAACCGTAATTGGGACCCAATGTTACTCTTTGGTTTAGTGTTTTAAGAGTATAAACCTGATTATAGAATTTTTTATTTCGGCTCGCTTCTAATACCTCATTCGGTATCAAGATCCATTCCCAACGATCCGATTCAATAGGCCCAAAGAGTTCACGTTGATAAAAATTTATAAACCTCAAAGGATTTTCATCATCATTTTGAGTACCCAAAACATCTCGGCCATAAGCGCTAACACGCGCATCCATTTCATTCAAACTCATTTTCGGGATGAGATATAAAGAATGGGTTTCATAAAGCTTATAAGGCCTACCATCTTCTTTTAGTTTCCCTTCCATTTCCTTGATCGGGCAGTTGCCAAGATAGATCTCATAAAAATTTTCAGGAAGAGCAGGCACCAGATCCGGCAAAATACCTAGCTTTTCTAAAGCAGTATACCAATAGGGGCTTATTGAAACTTTTGGCAAAATCAATTGAGTAACTAAATTGAAATCAAATTTAGCGCTAGCATCACGATCCTGCTCTATAAGATCTAAAACAAACTTCCACAGCTCCCTCGCAGGGCCATATTGAAATAGTTCTTTTTGTCTTTCCGGAGCAATCCAGTTTGACGAGTTATTTTCTATTACCGCTGACATATTTCACCTTCTAATTAATATTTAGCGAATAGATTATAACAGGAAAAATATATAAATCAATTTATATTATCTTGCTTATCATGCCGATACGTAAGTATCGATCTTGCAAATCCTGTCTTGTCTTATATCATTCAGACTTGAGCGGGACCAATTCATCGTTCAATCGTTGATCTCTTCGAGCTTCCCCACTTGAAATAAAAGCGAAGGTGCCACTATTTGGAAATTATGCAGCATGTAGTGGCATTATTTGGCGAATCGGAAAAAGGGCAGTTTAAAAAACCCTACTCCTTGAAAGAGCTTTCCCAGCTCAATGATCTTTTAGGCAATCCTCCCGGGGATTCGGAAGGGCTATTTTTTGCCATTCAGGCCCTCCTTTACCAAAGAGAAATCATCTATTTCCGGGTGAAAGAAGAAGGATATAGTAGAGGTGATTATCTTTTTGGCTTTAAATATTTGGAAGCCGCACCGCAAATCAATGCACTTTGCCTTCCGGGAGTGGGGGATGCCGAAATTCTACAAGCCACGAACCATGTTTGTGAAATCCACAAAACCCATCTGATTACAACGGAAAAAGATCTCTTCGACTATCTCACAAGTGCTTAGTATTTTAAATGATGGGAAAGACTTCGGTTTCTGATTCGCCAAAGTGATTGGGATCGAGATGATAGGTTATACTCACATTATACCGGCTAAGAACTTCTTTAGCATCTTCATCTACTAATCTGAAACAGCAAAGACATTTAATTGTTTGTTCTTTTGTATTGATATCAATATCTTTATCCTCTTCTGCTTTAAAAGTAACAAAATCATTTTTCAATTGTCCTTTTAACCAATCGAAAACGCTCACCCCGCTTTCTTGAGACTTTTTTTCGTATATATTGTAATAAAAATCTCCAAGGATGCCTTGATGAGAGAACTCTAGATATTTGAGTAATGATTTTAATTCAGCGTAATTCGATTTAGGTTCATTTCCAAATAATCTTTCCCTTAAAACTATGAAGAATTGATCTATATTATTGAATTTCTGGTTGTAAGGACCTTGGCCATCGATTCTTATAAAAACATCACTCTTAAGATCATTTTGTACAGACCCTTTAGAAGATTCCCACACACTGTCAATGTTTTTAAAGAACTTTTTGATTTCAGCTGTTGCTATTTTATTAATTTCATTAAAAGCTGAATCTAATTTCTTTATATTCTCTGGGCCAAACTCTGGGCCATGAAGTAATTGTGTGGAAATGGGAGATTCAAATTCTGATACCAATGTACGAATTTCATTGACCAGGTCCTTGGCGCGGGATGAATTAATGATCTCTTTAATTTGGTTGCGAATGTCCGCTAATTTTTCCAGATGTTCCTGGATTATTTTCTTTGAAATATCATCAGACCCATCCATTACTGCTAATAATTTTGATTTGATTGTTTCTAATAGAGAATCTATTGCCAAATCTTCAAGATGGTCTATTTTCTCCAATGACATTTTTGTCATTTTATTTTGATCCAATGTCGCATGTCCCGATAACTTATGTGCAATCAATTTGATTATTTCTTCATGTTGCGCTTTGATTATTTCTTCCTGTTGCGCTTTTTCCAAATGTTGATTCAGAATCTTCTCGTATTTTTCATCTATTTTTTGATCTTTAAAAAAAACTGAAACCACATTTCTGATTTTTTCTTTGTCCGCTCCTGCAATCTGAATAATTTCTTTGGCAATTTGGTCTATTTTACTTTCTCTATCTAGTCGAATCCCTTTAAATGCCTGATTGGCAATATTTTGAATATCGTCCTTTTTGATCTCAATCATCAAAAGTTCTTCATCTGAAAAAACCTTTGAAGTGATTTTCATTCTCTCAGAAAGTGGAGGAACGTAGTCATTTATATTCAAGGACATGAGAGCTCTTTTATAGTTTATCCCTCCCATATCAAGAAAAAATGAATAAGTCAATCTGCCCTATCCCTAAGATTCGAGGGGACGATATTCGGGCATCCAGAAAGTCTCCTGGATCGCCTTTAGGATCTCATCGTCGGTTTTGACGGGGGCGACTTTGTCTTTGACTGCCTGTTTTGCGACATCAAAGGCGAGCTTTTTTGCAATTTCTCGCACATGACTAGGGCCTGGAAACAAAGCTGCTCCTTCTGTTTTTAAAAGAGGAGAGAGGGTTGCAAGAGCTTCCGATGCTGCAAGAAACATCCCATCTGTTACCCGCTGAGCATGACTTGCTAAGATGGCAAGCCCCATGGCCGGGAAAATATAGTAATTATTGCACTGGCCTATTTGATAGATTTTTTCCTTGTACTCGACTTCGGGAAAAGCCGTTCCCGTTGCAATGATCCCTTTTCCATCTGTCCAGGCAATGAGATCGGCCGGCTCCGCTTCGCATTTCGATGTGGGATTGGAAAGAGGAAAAATAATAGGACGTTGAACATGTTTTGCCATAGTCCTGATCATCGATTCAGTAAACGATTTCGGATTTCCTGAAACTCCAATCAAAATTGTGGGTCGAACTTTTTCAATCACCATTTCCAAACGAATTTCTTGGGATGGATCCATATTTAATTTCAGAATCGCGTCTTTTGTTTGCGCATATTTTTTCTGTGCGGACTCGACCTGAGTCATCCCGTCATGAATCAGTCCTCTTCGATTGAGCATCCAAATGCGGCCTGTGGCTTCCTTTTCTGAGAGCCCCTTTCGAATCATTTCATTGACAACATCATCGGCAATGCCTGTTCCTGCAGAACCTCCGCCATAAATCACAACCTGCTCTTTCGTAATATCGCTCCCTTTCAGCTTCACACCGGCCAAAATTCCTGCAAGGGTAACGGCTGCCGTTCCTTGGATATCATCATTGAATGTGCAACACTTGTCTCGATATCGATCCAGAAGCGTCCTGGCATTGTCTTTGGCAAAATCTTCCCATTGTAAAAGGACATTTGGATAGCGCTTTAAAATTGCTTTGACAAATCGGTCAACAAAATCGTCGTATTCCTTACCGCGGATTCTTTTATGTCTCCATCCAAAATAAAATGGATCTTTCAGCCTCTCTTCATTATCTGTTCCGGTATCAAGAATAATAGGAAGACAAACTCCGGGAAAAATTCCCCCGCATGCAGTGTATAGAGAGATTTTCCCGATGGGAATTCCCATTCCGCCGATTCCTTGATCTCCCAGGCCTAAAATCCTCTCCCCGTCGCTCACAACAATCACTTTGACATCGGGAAGTTCAATATTGGCGATCATCTCATCCATGTAATCTCTTTCCGGATAAGAAATAAAAAGCCCGCGGGATCTTCGATGAATTTCATGAAAGTGCTGGCAAGCCAAACCGACGACAGGCGTATAGATCACCGGCAGCATCTCTCCAATATGATCGAGAATCACACGATAAAAAAGAGTTTCATTGCGATCTTGCAGCTCACGCAAAAAAATATGTCGGGATAAATCCTCGCTTCTTTTTTTATAGCTTCGATAGATTCTTGCTACTTGTTGATCGAGCGTATCTACGCCGGCAGGCATTAGGCCATGTAGGCCAAGCTTGGTTCTTTCCTCTTGGGAAAAGGCAGTGCCCTTGTTTAAGATCGGCTGCTCCATGAGAGCTTTGCCGCGCAAAGGGGTCTTCAAAGATCTATTAGTATTAATTTGATAGGTTTTCATAAATTACGCATGGGTCATTTTTTCAGCGACTAAGAGTTTATCAAACTCCGCATCTCTTAAAAAGCCCAATTTTTTATTTGACGCGCGTAAGCTGATATCTTCCTCATAAGCCAGATGCGCAATCTTGGCAGATTTGTCATAACCGATGACAGGACTTAGCGCTGTGACTAGCATCAAAGAATTTTCTACATATTCTTTGATCCGTTTGCGGTTTGCTTTAAGTCCACTAATACAAAATTTTTCAAAAGATTCACATGCATCTCTTAAAAGAAGGCAGGAGTGCAAAATATTGTAAATCATGACAGGCTTAAAGACATTCAATTCAAAATTTCCCTGAGATCCTGCAAAGCCAATGGCCGCATCATTACCCATCACCTGCGCTGCTACCATCCTCATGGCTTCACACTGCGTCGGATTCACTTTTCCCGGCATTATGGAAGAGCCCGGCTCATTCTCAGGTATTAGCAGCTCATGAAGACCGCATCTTGGCCCTGAACCCATCCAACTGATGTCATTTGCAATTTTCATGAGCGCACAAGCTGTGGCTTTACATGACCCGCTTAAGCGGACAATTTCATCATGGGCTGAAAGGGCTGCAAATTTATTTGGGTGGGAACGGAAGGGAAGTTTTGTCAGTTCTTTAATTTTTTTTGCAGCAAGCTCGCCAAATTTGGGATGGCTATTGAGCCCCGTTCCAACAGCAGTTCCTCCAATTGCAAGATCGTAGATATCATCACAAGACTTTTCAATTGCATCAATATTTCGCCCTAAAAGAGAGACATAGCCTGAAAATTCTTGGCCCAATGTTAATGGAATCGCATCTTGATGATGCGTTCTTCCGATTTTGACAATTTTATTGAACTCTTTTTTCTTCTTCTCAAATGCTTTTTTTAAGCTTTTGAGTGCTCGAAGAAGCTCATTTATCTGTATTGCTGTCGCAATATGCATGGCAGTTGGAAATATGTCATTGGAAGACTGCGACATATTGACATGGTCATTGGGATGGATGGGATCTTTGCTTCCCATTTGTCCCCCCGCGATTTCAATGGCCCGATTTGCAATGACCTCATTGACATTCATGTTCGTTTGTGTGCCGCTTCCCGTTTGCCATATGCGAAGAGGAAAGTGATCTTTCAATTTGCCGGCAATGATTTCATTACAGGCTTTTACGATGAGATCGCACCGATTTTTATCTAATTTCTTTAAATCAAAGTTGACGAGCGCCGCTGCCTTTTTCACAATGCCAAAAGCATAAATCAGCTCGGGGGGCATGAGATCGCGCCCGATGGCAAAGTAGTGCAAAGAGCGCGCTGTTTGCGCGCCGTAATATTTATCAGCCGGGACCTTTACTTGTCCCATGCTGTCCGACTCCAGCCTAAAACGCTCCCCCTTCATATTTTGAAGGTACCCTTACTGGAAATATTCGACAAGGCCGCTTTCAGTAGGTTTCATCGCTTTTTCTCCCGCTTTCCAATTTGCAGGACAGACTTGGCCAAACTCTTCATGGAAAATGAGAGCATCAATCATTCTTAACACTTCATCAACAGATCTGCCAAGGGGAAGATCATTGACAACTTGATGCCGGATAGTCCCTTCTTTATCAATGAGAAAAAGTCCCCGATAGGCAATCCCTTCATCTTCTTTTAAAACATGAAAACTTCTTGCAATCGATTTATTCAAATCGGAAACAATCGGATAAGTGACTCCTTTAATTCCACCTTTTGATTTTGGCATCGAAAGCCATGCATGGTGAGAAAAACAGCTATCGACAGAGCAGCCAATCACTTGCACATTTCTCTTTTCAAATTCACTTAAGAGATCCTGAAATGCATGCAGCTCTGTAGGACAAACAAAAGTAAAATCAAGTGGATAAAAGAAAAAAACAACGTACTTCCCCTCAAAATTAGCGAGGCTGAAATTCTCAAAAATCTTGTCTATCACGACTGCTTTTGCATGAAACTCTGGGGCCGGTTTACCAATTAATGACATAATATTCTCCTTATTAAAATGCTCAGTCTTAACCATAAAATTCTTCAGCTTTTTCCATCCAGTTTTCTTTTTCAATGGTCGTCTCTGGACCATGACCTGGAATCACCCGGGTTTTTGGAGGAAGGTGGCAAAGTCTTTTCAAGGATAGCCACATATTGTCCGGATTTGAAGTGGGAAGATCGACTCTTCCGCAGCTTCCTTGAAAAAGGGTATCTCCGGCAAAGAGAATTCCATGACTTGCTAGGTAAAAGCAGACCGATCCGGGAGAATGGCCGGGAGTGTGGATGACTTCAAGCTGCAAAGATCCTAGCTTTACATGCTCGCCATCTTCTAGCAAAAAATCGGGCTCGACCCCGGGAATGGGAATGGAAGGAAGGCCATCTGATCCGGGCTTTTGAACATTTTTTGCATCGAGACTATGGACGTAAACATTTGCTCCCGTAAAACTTTTAAGTTTTTTCAGATCGACAATGTGATCCCAATGAGAATGGGTGAGTAAAATTTTTTCTACCTTGATCCCTTCTTCGAGAATAAGTGCTGTAGATCCCATGGAAGGATCAATGACAGCACCGATGCCGTTTTCGGCAAAAAGAATGGCATTTGTTTGAAGTGGACCTGAAGGAAATATTTTTAGAAACATTTCGAGCCTGTGAAAAAATCGTTACCTGCGCTTTTGCGAAATTTTTGGCCCTTTTTCCACAGGCTCTTCGCACTGGAGAGGACTCGAACCTCTTACCCCCTGGTTCGTAGCCAGGTACTCTATCCAAATGAGCTACCAGTGCATGCCAAGCATCATCCTATGTGATTTACCTAAAAAGCAAGCGAAAACGGCTCCGGATGGAAACTTTCTTCATCAGGGCATACTCGATGACATCTGAAGTGTAAAGCCGCTTTACATTTGGCTTTCCCCTAGGCTTGAAAGAAGGCTCATCCACTAATTGAGACAACACCTTCCGAAACTGATATCCATGGACAAAATCGACTCCGGTAAAGGGGCGGGAAAACTCCTCTTTTACGAGCGCTTCCCAATTCCTATCGTTCTTATGTCCCCATGTCTTGACTTTCTTTAGCATCTCCTCAAAATCCCTCACCCAGCTGTAGTGGTGGAAAAGGGGCTTGCCATTGCATCCCAATACCATTCTTCGTTTTGGGCAAGGAAGTTGATCATAAATGGCGCCCCGCTCTCCATTTTGAAGCAAAATGTCATCATCAAGCGCTCTTTTTTGGGCAAAGACAATGGAATCTTCCAAGGTGAGCGCTTGGTAGATCGGTTCTCGGAAATACCAATAATTGGCAAGCCGCATCACCGTATCCGACTCTTTTCCGCTACCCAGCCATTCGGCCACCCTATCTCCATCTGCCACTTCGTCCGCATCGACAAATAGCACTCTTTCAATCTCCTCATCCAGCGCATGGACACCAATGAGTCTCGATAGGCAGTGCCAAAAATTAGAGGGCCTCAATTCTTTGAAAATATAAGGGGGGATTTGATCGGGGACGAAAGGATATTCGATAAAAAGGCATTCGGGAAAAGCTGCATAAATCTCTTCCAAAAGGGCCCGATTTTCTTCTGTCCCATCAAAAAAGTGACTTGCTACGGGAACAACAACTTGCCCAGAAAATTTTAAAGCTTCTCGTAAACAAGGCCCAATGAATCTTTTTTCATTGGTGCAAAAATTAACAATCGTAGCTACAGGAAATTTCATGGTCCTAGCTTAACATACAAACCAGGACCATGTAAAAGTTATCTAAACATCGAAGAAAATTTGGATTTAAAGCCCTGCCTATCTAAAGCGCCTGATTGTCGGCCAACAACCTTCCCTTTTTTGAAAAATACAAAGGTTGGAAGCGCCTGAATATTTAGTTCCTGGCCAATGCCCGGTTGGCTATCAATATTTACTTTTGCAAATTTGATCTTGCCGCGCATCTCATTGCTCAGATCTGCAAAGACAGGGGCTACTTGCTGGCAGTAGTAGCACCAGTCGGTATAGGCATCAAGGACTACTGGAATTTTTGATTCCAAAACCTCTTCGTGATAGTTATCCGATGTAATCATAACGACATCTGCATGAATAAAAAGGGCAAAACTGCTAATTGCGACAATCCAAAATTTTGAAATCATGTTCCTCTCCTGGTTCTCTTCCCCCATAGAATTTATTTTTCTTTTTTTCAATAGGGACACCATTCCGGATGGCTCGGTTTTGTCTTTGACAAGAAGAAAAAGTTCCCCTAAGCTAATAAACCTTAATGGAAAGATGGCTGAGCGGCCGAAGGCACGTCCCTGCTAAGGACGCGTACTCGCTTAAACGGGTACCGAGGGTTCAAATCCCTCTCTTTCCGATTTTTCATGATCGTGGTATTGTTTGGGGATGGCAGAAACCAAACAAAAAGTTCGCATCCCTCCCAATTCCAAAGAATCAGAAATGATGGTGCTCGGTTGCATGTTGACAAGCGTCAACGCGCTCAACATTGCAGCAGATGCTCTTGCCGATTCTGATTTTTACTATTCCGAGCATCAAATCATTTTCAATTCCCTCAAAACTGCCTTTCGCTCCGATAAACCTGCCGATATCCATCTCATTAGCGAAGAGCTCAAACGGCAAAACAAGCTAGATGCCGTAGGAGGCATTAGCTATCTCACAAGCCTTGCGCAATATGCAGGAACTTCTGCCTACATCGAAGAGTATGTGCAGCTCATCCGCGACAAATCGGTTTTGCGCCAAATGATCACCGCCTCGCAAAAGATTGAAAAAACAGCGCTCGAAGATCCATCCGATGTCATGAACGCCCTCGATGATGCTCAAAGCTACTTTTTCAACATTTCGCAAGACAATCAGCATAGCACGGGGCTTACAATCAAAGATATTCTCAGTGGTCTTAAAGCTGAAACCAAACTCCCATTTCTCAAAGAGTTGCAAGAGAGGCAGCAGCAATTTCTCGAAAGAGACCCAAATGAACCATCTGTTACCGGCATTCCAACCCATTTCATCGACATCGACAAGGTCCTAAACGGCTTCAATCCTTCGAACCTCATGATCCTCGCTGCCCGTCCTGCGATGGGAAAAACGGCGCTTCTCATCTCCATTGCCGAAAATATCTGTTTCCGCAACAACATCCCTGTTGCCATTTTTTCCCTCGAAATGAGCGCCTCTCAGCTCCTTCACCGAATGATCTGCTCGCAAGCAGAAGTCGAATCGGAAAAAATCCAAACCGGCTCGCTCAATGGCTCTGATTACCAGCGGATCGTCGGCGCGGTAAACATGATGCAAAAGCACACGATGATCATCGACGATCAGCCGGGCCTTAAAATCACCGACCTACGCGCCCGTGCCCGCAGGCTGAAAGAAGCCTACAATATTGGTTTTCTTGTCATCGATTATCTGCAGCTCATTTCCGGCTCCGGCAACATGCGCTCCATGGAAAACCGCCAAGTCGAAATCTCCGAAATCTCCCGCATGCTCAAAAACCTCGCCCGCGAACTCAACATCCCCATCCTCTGCGCCGCCCAGCTCTCCCGCAAAGTCGAAGAGCGCCAAGGCCACCGCCCCATGATGAGCGACCTCAGAGAAAGTGGATCGTTAGAACAAGATAGTGACGTAGTTATGTTCTTATTACGGAGAGAATATTATGATCCTTATGATAAGCCGGGGCTTGCGGAGGTGATCATTGCAAAAAATAGACATGGGGCAATTGGCAATGTCAACTTGGCATTTAGGAAAGAAATTGCCCAGTTTGCTAATTATACTCCGATTCCTTCAAGTGGAGATTTAGCTAAATCAAACAAAGAAGCCTTTAGTGCTTTTTCACCGGAAGATAATTAAATTTCTCCTGATTCCCATTTTTGTAAAAGGGCGTCTTTTTTAAGAATCGCTTTAAAGGCAACCTCTTCTTCCTTAGGAAGTTCTTTATCGAAAATTCTTCGAATTTCACGCTTTGCAATAGATCCATTTAAGATGGCTCGGTCTTTCTCTTTTTCGGTTAATTTTAAGATAAATGTTAAATCAGAAACCCGATCCAATGGCTCCAAAATAGGCCATTCCTTTTTGAGTTTATTATGATCTTCAAGCCTTCGACTTGAGGCAAGACCCTGATTGGTAACTGATGACATAAATTTCCTCTTTATTAGCCTATGTTGATTCCGCAAACTTTTAGAATGAGCAAAATGAGATTTTTTTCTTCTTCTGTTTTAACATTAGTATAAATCCAGGTGAGCTCGTTTTTAATTTTCACAGCATTTCTTTGAGCACTTTGAATTTCATGTTCTGTTTGATTTAATAATTTCGCCAATCGATTCACTCTGGCAACGAGATTATGCGGGCTTGTGATTGTCGCTTCGAATTCTTTGTAATCAGCAAGCATTTGAGTAGAAGGAGGCTGCGTCATCTGCCCTATCCTTTCAAATCATTGGGTGTGATACAACAAAAAGGCTGGTCCAATTTAACATCGGAGGTTCTAAGAATGTACTTGGCCAATTCCTTGGATTCCTCTGGAAGCTTTTCATAAGTTCCCTGAATTTCTCTTTGTAGAAACTGTTGATTTGCTTGCAGCTGCTCCATTTCATTAGATACCTGTCTCTCAATTACTGTCAGTTCGGCCAATTTACGAAGATGGGTTTCGTTTTCCCTCCACTTCTCTTTGGGTACATCAGAATTATGGCAATACCCTGAAATCAAGTTAGTTGATGGAATTTTACCCTGTGTTGGAAACGTCATAGATTCACCCCATGTTAAAGTATCAAAGTACAATATATTATTTTTTCTTAGACTTTTTTAAAAGATATTGTTGCCCAATCTACACCCCATTCCGCTGAAGTTCATGGTGACTGCAGCTGCCTAGGTTTCTGAAATTGCAGAATAATTTTGTTCCAAGTTTGCACAACCGCAGCATTGAACAATTTGCTTAAAAAAGAGTGCTGTAATACCTGCTACCTGTACTCCAAACCCAATGCAAATTACCGTTTTTTCGTCTTCTATTAAACCAAATGCCACAACATTAGCAAAAGGCAAGAAGAAACCAGTCAAATATCCAAAAACTTTGGCACTGCAAGAAATAACTTTCGAAGTGCTACGAAATTCATTATGGCGAGTTTCTCTTAGTAAATGTGCTCCCCCAACTAAAGAAAAAGTCGCTCCATAGAGCAACGAAATCAATCCGGCAACCGGAAAATTACTAGACATATCCTCTCCTATTTTTT
>CAZXLK010000042.1:0-11380 GCA_964641775.1 uncultured bacterium
AGTTGGTTGCACATTCTCAAGATCACTCACAAATTCGACAATGTGGGGAACTCCGGTATTTACAAAACACTTTCCATGTTTCATTTGGAAATCTTTTGGCACTCCCATGTTGACAATTACATTTGCCCCATCAATTTCAGCATCAAAGATTTTGTCCTTAATCCCAAGATCATCATGGATGAATTTCACAAGACATCGAAGGCCATTGCCGCACATAGCAGCCTCTCTTCCATCTTGGTTAAAAATCCGCATTCCGGAATCAAAAAGAATCAGTCCATCTGCGCCAATTCCAAATTTCCGATGGCACAGTTTGGCAACAAGCGAAATGTCAAATTCCCCATTTCGATTGTCAATGAGAATGAAATCGTTCCCGGTCGCCTGGTATTTAACGAATGAGACTGTCGACATCTTTCATCGAGGAGACGATTTTGTCGAGAAGGCCGAATTCAAGCGCCTCTTCTGCAGTCATCCAGTTGTCGCGATCAATGGCCTTTTCAATGATTTTTTTATCTTTGCCGGTTGCCTCGGCATAAATATCGACAATCATGGCCCTCGTTTTGAGCATTTCCCTCGCTTGGATTTCCAGATCAGTGGCTTGGCCTCGGATGACCCCGCCAATGAGGGGCTGGTGAATCATAATTCTTGCATTCGGCGTTGCAAGCCTTTTGCCCTTGCCGGCAACAAGGCTAAGCAGCGAGCCCATCGAAGCAGCAAGCCCGGTGACAAGAGTAATCACCGGAGAGGAGATCATTTTAATTTGATCCCAAATAGCAAAGCCGGAATCGACAGATCCTCCGGGAGAATTGATCACAAAAAGAATCGGCTTTCCAGGAGCAATCGTCTCGAGATACCAAAGATTTCGGATGATCTCTTTGGCAGAGGCCGCATCCACCCCATCGGAAAGAAATATCCGCCTCTTTTCCAAAAGAGCTTGATCAATCTTGTCGCTGACAAGTCTTAATAAATTGGGAGTTTCTTCTTTTGGAGCCTGCGTGGGCATACGGTTACCTCTCTTTTATTCTCTATACTAACTTATGACAAGCTCGGGATAAAGAGGAAAATGCTTGAGAAGATCGCTAACCCTTTTTTTTGCCCCATCGAGTACTGCCTCAGGAACATAGGCTTTAGCCCTCGATGGCGCCCCCGTTTTTTCATCCATGTGGGGCTTTGCCTCTTTTAAAAGCGATGCAGCGATGCTTGCAATTTCCAGCATTTCTTTTTTCCCCATCCCCAAGGTCGTCACTGCCGGCGACCCGAGCCTTACTCCCGAGGTATACCAAGGGCCATTTGAATCATTGGGAATCATATTCCGATTGACCGTTAGGTGCGCCTCTCGAAAAAGGAGCTCTGCCTGCCTTCCCGTAATCTTAAATGGGGAAATATCCAAAAGAAGAAGATGGTTATCCGTTCCCCCCGTCAAAACCTTTGCTCCCTCTTTTTGGAAGCTCTCTGCCATTTCTTTTGCATTTTCTACAACTTTGTGGGCATATTTTTGAAATGCCGGACTCAAAGCTTCCTGAAACGCGATGGCCTTTGCCGCCATCACATGAGGCAGCGGCCCTCCTTGCACCAAAGGACATCCCTTATTGACGGCGTCTTTGAATTCTTCTTTGCAAAGAATAAGTCCCCCTCTGGGCCCTCTCAGCGTTTTATGAGTGGTCGAGGTCACAATATGGGCATACGGAATTGGATCATAAACGCCTTTCAAAACTTTTCCCGCAACAAGCCCTGCAAAATGGGCCATATCGACCATAAGAAGAGCCCCTACGCTATCTGCAATTTCCCGCATTTTTGCAAAATCGAGAAGCCGGGGATACGCCGAATAGCCGGCGATGAGCAAAAAAGGCTTTTCATTTTGCACTTGGAGCTTAAGCTGAGAGTAGTCTAAAAGCCCTGTTTTCGGATCGACTTCATAGCTCACCGAGCGCATCATTTTGGAAGAAATATTATGCCGATAGCCATGGGTCAAATGGCCTCCCGAGCCAAGCCCCAACCCCATCACTTTTTGGCTCACCAGAAGCTGCCTTACCTTTTCATATTCTTGAAGCGAGAGTTCATCTACTGTTTTTTTCCCGAGCTTTTCAATCTCTTTCGACTGGATCCTTTGGACAAGAAGAGTCCAAAACGCAACGAGATTGGCGTCGGCTCCCGAATGAGGTTGTACGTAGGCATGCTCTGCATTAAAAATTTTCTTAGCAAGCTCTACCGCATGCCCTTCAATCGCATCCACATTGCCGCAGCCGGCATAAAAGCGGTGCCCCGCATACCCTTCGCTATATTTGTCGGTCAAAAGATTGCCCATGGCAAGCTGCACCGGCAAAGAGCAGTAATTTTCCGAGGCAATGAGCTTTAAATAACTTCTTTGATCTTTCAATTCCTGAACAATCGATTTGCCAATTTCAGGAAACGACGCGCTTACGCTGTCCAAAGATGCAGCATAGGCAATGGCTGCAGGAGTCCGTTCTTTTTCAGGGACTTTTGCAAAGTAATTTTTTAAATATGACATAAGGAACAAGCATAATTTAATGTTGCAGTATTTGCAAGGGCAAGATAGACTAGAACTCTAAAATAGGATTTTCCCATGCTACAAACTCTCAAGGTGATTCTCGATATTCAAGAATTAGATATGAAAATGATTCGTCTGATGCGGCTTAAAAAAGAGCGGCTCGGCGAGCTAGCCCACATCGATGCTCTTCGCCAGGAGCTTAAAAAACAACAAGCCGACAAAGAAACCGAAATTGGAGAACTCAACCGCAATATCGTAGCGCAAGAGACTAAAATTGTTGAAATCAAAGAAAAGATCAAGAAGCTTGAAGCCAAACAAAATACGGTAAAAAAGGTCGATGAGTTCAATGCGCTGACACAAGAGATGACCTCATCCGAGCGCGAGCGGATTGCCACAGAGCAAATTGCAAGCGACATGATCGATAAGCGCTCTTTGGAAGAGGAGATTTTGGAAAAGATCAAAGAATCGCTCACCCAATCGGAAGAGAGCAGCATCAATCTGGAAAACGAGATCAAAGAGAGCATCCGTCTGATCAATCAAGAAGGGAGCGAGCTAAAAATCAGCCGCGATGCCCTTGCAAAAACGGCAGACGTTGAAGTGATGCGGATTTACGAGCGGCTTCTTAATAACAAAAAAGACAGGGTCATTGTCCCGATCGAAAATAGAACCTGCAGTGGCTGCCATATCGCATTGACTGCGCAGCATGAAAACCTCGTTCGCAAAGGTGAGCGGCTTGTCTTTTGCGAGCATTGCTCCCGCATCCATTACTGGCTCGAGAGCGAAGTGGTCGAAGGGACAACAGTTGCGCCCAAGAAGCGCCGCCGCCGCTTAGCAACCAGCGCAACTTAAATAAAGTTACATAGAGTTCGGGAAGGCAAACTATCGCCCCATGAACAAGGAAGATTTAGCGAGACCAAGCAAAATTCAAGCAAAGCTTTAGCTTTGCGACTCGAACGAGCGAAGGTTTCCCGAATAGGGAAATCGAGCGAGGAGAGTGGATTTGGCGACGGTCGCAGCAAATCTTCTTCATTAGGGGAGGAAAGTCTGGACTTTAGAGGAAAGGATACCAGTTAACGGCTGGGCGCCGCAAGGCGACGGAAAGTGCAACAGAAACCACACCGTTCCCGTCAAAGGGAAACAGGTTGAAAAGTGTAGCTTTAAGAGCTACTCGCACTACGGGAGACCGTAGGCGTTGTAAACCCTATCCGAAGCAAGGCCGAATAGAGCATTTCCTAAAGCAGGATGCATTGTTCCGATGCAATATGCCGAGCTGGCCGCAGTAGATGAATGATAGTTTTCGACAGAATCCGGCTTATCGCCTTCCCATTTTTTACCCATATACTGATCGGGCTATAAAGAATCCTACAACTTTGCTATTTGGGAAAGATTCTTCAATCAGAGAATGGATAGCTCTATAATGAGTCCCATGTCGCAGGATATCATCAAAAAGCCAAATTTCTCTAAATGAAATGGCATTTGGAAAATTTAGAACGTAGTTTTTCCGAAGATCTTCGATATTTCTTTTGTTTGTTCTATGAAGAGGTTCTCTGGATTGTTTTTGGGTTACTAGTTCATGAATGTTTCCACTTGGCATAAACAAATTTAACATTCGTAGATTTCTATCGTCATAGAGCGGATCAGCTTTAGATTTATGCGGTGGAATGGGGACTAAAAGAGCATTGTTAATTCTTTTTGGAAATCCTTCCGTTCCAAGAATCGATAATCGAAATAGGTCTGCTACTTTTTCTATAGCAGTTTGTTTATATTTCCAATCAACTTCTTTTTTCCTGGTTAGATCCTTTTTATAATTAAGGATCATCCGATTAATTGGGCTATAATTTGCAAGCTTTCCCGATGTATATTCGCCTAAATAATAGACTTCATCATTAGAGTTTAAATAAGGGTGGTGTCCAATAGTGAGTTCATCAATTGGCTTGAGAAGATAGCGAGAGATGCTCTCTAATTTGCTCATAATTTTTAACTCGGATTGCTCCCTTATCTTCAAACCTTCTTGGCCAGGTAAGTGAGGGAATAAGAAAGTTGTTTTCGAGAATAAATAATTTTCGGCCTTGTTCCAATGCAGCTTTAGCTTGAACGAGTGTCCCTGAGGTTTCTCCAGCTTCTACAATAATGGTGGCTTGAGAAAGAGCCGACATGGTGATATTTCTTTCAGGGAAAAAGAAACGGTTTTTTCTGTAGTCTTGCTTTGCATGCTTAGCAAATGGAACTTGGCTGATTAATAAAAAATCCTTAGCAATTTGTTTTTGGAGCTCTCTATTTTCAAAAGGATAGTATTGATTGAGAGGAGTGCCGATTACAGCAATTGTACTTCCATTCAATGCGATGGCGCTTTGGTGCGCAATTGTATCGATTCCCTTTGCAAGTCCCGAAACAATCACATATCCATCTTGGACCAAATTTTTTACTAGCAGCTTGGTTCTATCAATACCCTTTGTCGTGGGATTACGAGTTCCTACTACAGCTACACTTGAAAGATAAGCCAATTCCCAATT
Source organism: uncultured bacterium (assembly GCA_964641775.1). Taxonomy (GTDB): domain Bacteria; phylum Chlamydiota; class Chlamydiia; order Chlamydiales; family SM23-39; genus CAIPFQ01. The sequence continues at coordinate 5,020 of CAZXLK010000042.1, forward strand.
TCCCTGATAATAGAGAACCTTTAAAGGATATCGGGTATCTTTTAAGCGCTCAGGAAACATCCCATCTCCATCCATTCGAATTCCAAAAGAGGGAAGTTCCTTAACGATTGGCAGGAGCAATTGTTTATATTCTTCCAGTCTATTCTGTTCGACAAGAGAAGATACTAAAAGCTCAGGGAAATGGGAGAGTTTTTCGCTCATCGTCCGAAACGATGTGTTCGGCTGATCCCATAAAGCTTCATAAGCTGAAAGTTCCTTGAAAATGGAAAGGACCGGATAGCTCATAATACTTGAGTATGTCAATCGAAATGCATTGGTGTCAATCAACTCTGACATAGGAAAGGTATTTTAACACATCAACTTGCAAAAATCGAAAAAAATATTTAAGATTACCCTTTTTTCCACCAGAGGGCTATGGCAACTTATCTTGAAGCTGGCGTTAATTTGGAAGCAGCAAAAGGATGGGTTGAAAAGCTGAAAAATACTCTTCCCCAAGTGGGGGGATTTGGCGGGGTTTTTCCACTTGGGAGTGATGATCTTGTTGCAAGCACGGATGGCGTTGGGACGAAGCTGCTGCTTGCTATTGAGATGGAGCGGTATGATACGGTGGGCATCGATCTTGTTGCGATGAATGTCAATGACATTCTGACGAGTGGGGCAAGGCCGCTTTTTTTTCTCGATTACATTGCTACTGCAAAGCTGGAACCGGAAGTTATGGGCGAGGTTTTGTCCGGCATTGTTAGGGGCTGCGAGCTTGCAGGCTGCTCCCTTCTCGGCGGTGAGACTGCCCAAATGAATGATCTGTACCGAAAAGGGGAATTTGATCTTGCAGGCTTTGCCGTTGGAATTGTGAAACGAGAAAAACGGATCGATGGGAAAAACATTCGGGCAAAAGATCTTTTGGTTGGCCTGCCATCGAGCGGCATTCATAGCAATGGATTTTCTTTGGTCCGAAGCATTTTGAAAACAGATGATTCGTCTTTTAGTCTGAACAGAATGCGTTTGAATGATTTTTTCGAAACATTAGCCATGTTCGATGAAGCAACTAAAATCAGAAAGAAAATTGCAGATGTCCTTTTGACTCCCACTCGGATTTACGTGAAAGATGTTTTGGATCTTTTGGAAAAAATCGATGTAAAGGGGATGGCCCACATTACAGGAGGAGGCTTTCAAAAAAATATCCCGCGAGCATTGCCCATTGGCCTCACTGCAAAAATCCGGGAAGGAAGCTGGCCTGTTCCGGAAGTTTTTTCGACGCTTCAGCATTTAGGCAATATTTCCGATTTGGAAATGCGGCGTGTTTTCAATCGGGGAATTGGTTTTGTTCTCATCATGAGCCCTGAAGAGGCAAGGAAAATGGAAATAGAACACTACATCATTGGGGAAATCATTCCCGGGGAAACAATGATATGGAATTAGTTTCTTTAGATTTCAAAAGAGAAGATCCCGAACTACTTTGGTCAATCAGAAATGATCTTGGAATTGAGATTCAAGAAGTAAAGATTTGTAAAATCTATCGGGTATATAAAGAAGTACCACTTCCAACAATCATCAATCATGTATTTGGAGGGCAAAGTGAAGAGGAACCGTTTGATTGGGTGCTAGAGATTCGGCTAAAGCCCGGATTTACAGATAATTTGGGAAAAACGGCTCAAACTTCCATCGAAGATTTTTTACAAAAACAATTTCATGCCTCTGAAAAAGTATTAAGCGCTACTCGTTACTTTTTGAAAGGCGATATTACTAGAGAAGATGTAGAGAGAATTGGACATGAGCTTCTTGCGAACAAGATCGTCGAAGAAATCCTGGTCGCTAAATTTGGCGAAAAGCTAACAGATCCTATCCTGCCTCAGTTCAAAGAATCACATGAAGTAGAGATCATTGATCTTAATCAAGATCTTTTGAAACTAAGCGAAGAGAGAATTTTAGCTCTCAATTTGAAAGAGATGGAGGCTATTAAGGCCTTTAAGGCAATGCCCACCGATGTTGAATTGGAGGCGATTGCGCAAACTTGGAGCGAGCATTGCAAGCACAAAATTTTTAATGCCAAGATTGAGTACATTGAAAATGGGAAAAAAAGAGAAATCGATAGCCTTTTTAAAACCTACATCAAAAAGGCAACGGAGCTTACGGAAAAAGATTGGCTTGTTTCGGTTTTTACCGATAATGCCGGAATCATCCGCTTCAATGATGAAGTGAATCTCACTTGCAAAGTGGAAACTCACAATAGCCCCTCTGCTTTGGATCCTTATGGAGGCGCTCTCACCGGGATTTTAGGTGTAAATCGCGATATTTTGGGAACGGGGATCGGCTCAAAGCCGATTGCCAACATGGATGTTCTTTGTTTTGCCCCTCCCGATTATGCAGGCTTAATTCCCGAAAGACTCCTTCATCCCAAACGAATTCTAAAAGGAGTTTGCAAAGGGATTGAGCATGGAGGAAATAAAAGCGGGATTCCAACAGTCAATGGCGCCGTTTTATTTGATGAAAGATATTTAGGAAAGCCTTTGGTCTATTGCGGAACGGTGGGAGTCATTCCAAAAGAAGTCAATGGAAAGCCCTCCGAAATCAAAGAGGTGAACCCCGGCGATTTGATTGCAATTGCGGGTGGGAAAACAGGAAAAGATGGAATTCATGGCGCGACCTTTTCCTCCTATGAACTCAATGAAACAAGCCCTACATCTGCCGTTCAAATTGGAGATCCCTTCACCCAAAAAAAACTCCATGATTTCATCATGGAAGCAAGAGATCAGGGGCTTTATCGCACATTGACTGACAATGGCGCAGGAGGAATTTCATCTTCTGTTGGAGAAATGGCAAATTTTTCGGGCGGCTGTGAAATCCATCTAGAAGAGGTCCCCTTAAAAGTTCCTTTTCTTCTTCCGTGGGAAATTCTTTTGAGTGAATCGCAAGAGAGGATGACATTTGCAGTTCCTCCGGAGAGCAAAGAAAAATTTGCAGAGCTAGCCTCTTTTCATGAAGTTGATTTCGCATTTATTGGCACCTTTACCGATAGTGGCAATTTCCATGTCTTAAACAATGAAAAAACAGTAGCACATCTTCCTCTCAAATTCTTGCATGAAGGAGTGCCTCAGCTACAACTTAAAGCAGAATGGAAAACTCCCATCGAGAAAACTATTCCCCTCCCCGCCTCCGATCTTGGCCAAGATCTGCATCAGCTCCTTTCGCGGTTTAATATTTGCAGTAAAGAATCGATTGTCCGTCAGTATGACCATGAAGTACAAGGGGCCACTGCAATTAAACCTCTTGCTGCAGATGCAAGTGTCCTTCTTCCTTTAGGATTGGAGCAAGGAATTGTGATTTCCAATGGCATTGCTCCCCGTTACAGCGACATTGATGCCTATAAAATGGCAGCGTATGCCCTCATGGAAGCCATTTCCAATCAAGTGGCAGTAGGCGCTGATCCCGATTCGATTGCCATTCTCGATAATTTTTGCTGGCCCGATCCGGTAAATGATCCTTATAAGCTCGCCCAGCTTGTCCGTGCGTGCGAGGCTCTATTTGAAGGAGCTACCACCTTGCAAACCCCGATCATTTCGGGAAAAGACAGCATGAAAAATGATTACAAGATGAAGGGAGTAAAAATTTCGATTCCACCTACTCTTCTCATCACGGCGATTGGAAAAATTCCCAATGTGAAAAAAGCAGTGACGATGGACGTGAAAAAACCCGGCGATCTTATCTATTTGCTTGGCAATACCAAAAACGAAATGGGTGGATCGGAATATCACGCCATGAAAAAACTCTCCGGCGGAGTTGCACCCACTATTGATTTCATAGAGGCCAAACGGTTAATTCAAGCTCTTTATTCTGCAATTGGATTGATTTCATCTTGTCATGATTGTTCAGATGGCGGGCTAGCAGTTGCCCTTGCAGAAAGTGCTTTTACTGGTGGATTTGGGATGGAGATTGCATGTGAAGGGACGGCCGAATTTTTATTTTCTGAATCATCTCCCCGCTTTGTGATCACGGTAGATCCTGAGAAGAAAAAGGAGTTTGAGTCCCATTTTGATTTTGGCCTTACTCAAATTGGATTTGTAAGAGAAGATGAGCGCTTTAAGATAAATGATCTCATTGATGAAAACATTTACGAGCTAAAAAAATCATGGCAAAAGCCCTTGTTCTAACCGGTTACGGGATCAATTGCGAAAAAGAGATGGCGTATGGCGCAACTCTTGCAGGAGCAGAGACAACCATTTGCCATGTAAAAACATGGCTCCTTGGAAAGCTCAGGCTTTTGGATTATCAGCTCCTTCTTTTTCCCGGAGGCTTTTCTTTTGGCGATGAGCTAGGTGCCGCCAAAGCTTTTGCCAATCGGATCTCTTTTTCCGGAAAAAAACAAGAGCTTTTGGAATTCATTGAAAAAGGGAATGCCATTTTGGGTGTGTGCAATGGCTTTCAGCTTCTTGTAAAGCTTGGAATTTTGCCCGGGACACTCTTGCCAAATGTTCATGGAAGGTTCATCGACAATTGGGTTCATCACGAAGTTACCCCATCGAATTGCATTTTTACTGTTGGGTTAAAAGAGCTCTATCTCCCGATCCGCCATGCCGAGGGAAATTATTTTACAGAAAAACCAATGGGCGTTGCGCTGAAATACAAAACCAATCCCAATGGATCTGTGCAATCCATCGCAGGAGTTTGCGATCCAACGGGAAGAGTCCTTGGGATGATGGCGCATCCGGAAGCGGCCCTTCTTTTTACCCATTTGCCCGATTGGACAAGAAGAAAAGAAGTTTCCAAATTTGGCCCCGGATTTGCCCTATTTCAAAATGGAATTAAAAATTTATGAAGCGAGCTCTTTTTTCAGTTACGGATAAAAGTGGTTTAGATGTTTTTGCAAAAAAACTTCTTGAGCTTTTTCCCACCCTCGAAATCTTGGCATCGGGCGGCACTGCAAAATTTTTGGAAGAAAGAGGCATTTCCCATACACCAATTGAAAAAGAGACCCAATTTCCCGAATGTTTTGGAGGAAGAGTCAAAACGCTTCATCCCAAAATCATGGGAGGAATTTTATATCGAAGAGGAATTGATGATGAAGAAGCCGGCAAGCTCGGTATCAAGCCGATCGATCTTGTCGTTTGCAATCTCTATCGATTTGAAAAATTTCCCGATTCGATCGATATTGGAGGATCAACAATGATCCGGGCGGCGGTGAAAAATGCAGCCTCAGTTCTTGTTCTCATCGATCCAAAAGACTATGACGCCGCAATTGGAGCAATAAAAATTGGCCTACCCCAAGAAACGAGAGATCAATTTGCAAAAAAGGCGATGCAATTTAGCGCAAATTACGAAAGAATGCTTGCAGATGCCTACACCCAAAAAAAATTATCTTATGGCGAAAATCCTGATCAAGAAGCATGGATTTTTCCTCATGAAAAAGGAATTGCAACAGCTAGAACTTATTCGACAAAGCCTCTTTCCTACAACAATTACGAGGATGCCTCGCAAGCTTTTTATGCCATCCAAAGAATTCATCATTTAGGGCCGGCAGTTGCCATTGTGAAGCATGGCGGTCTTTGCGGCTATGCGACAGGAAAAAATCTTACGACGGCATTTGAAAAAGCATGGGAAGGGGATCCCAAGTCGGCATTTGGGAGCATCATCGCATTCTCGGAAGAGGTGGGCTTGGAAATGGGAGAGCATTTGAAAGGGCGCTTTATTGAAGTGATCTTGGCTCCAAAATTTAGCGAGGAATTTTTACAGTGGGCAGCAGTTGAAAAACCATCTCTTCGTTTAGTTATCATTGATCTCGATGCAACTCCAACAAAGCTCTACCGCGGCATTTCCGGCGGAATGCTTGTCCAAACGGCAAAACAAATCCGATTTTCAGCAAGCTCTTGCAATGTTGTAACAAAAAGACTCCCAAGTCCTGAGCAATACGCCCTTTTTTCTTTTGCTATTGCAGCAGTGCTTTCTGTCAAATCGAACGCGATTGTCCTTGCCCATGAATATGAGCCCTCTTGTTACCAAGTGATTGGAATTGGAGGGGGCCAGCCAAACAGAATAGACAGCTTAGAAAGGCTTGCCTTGCCAAAGGCAAAGGAAAATCTCCCCTCTTTAAAAGATGTAGTCCTTGCAAGCGACGGATTTTTCCCATTTGCAGACAGCATCAAAGCAGCAGCTGATGCCGGAATTGAATACTTCATTCAGCCGGGAGGCTCCATCCGCGACAAGGAAGTGATTGACGAGGCCGATCAGCGCGGCCTTTCCATGATTTTTACGGGGGAAAGATATTTTAGTCATTAGAAGAAGAAAGAATAATAACCACCGAGCACACCGAGGACACCGAGGGAAAGAAAAGAAAGATAATTTTTCTTTTTTGCTCTGCAAAAAAGAT
>CAZXLK010000043.1:0-11149 GCA_964641775.1 uncultured bacterium
GCTGGGGGATCTGTGGGAGCGGGGATTGGCGGGGCTGCAGGCGGTAGTGGAAGGGCTTTGCTTGGGAGCGCGGCGGGGATTGTTGTTGGAGGAGTTGCGGGGGCAATTATGGATGCGCAGGACCGGAAGGTCATGCGGGAGAGTAGCCCAAGGACTGTGGAGAGGATGGATCGGGGAGAGCCCCTTACGATCAATGATGTGATTAAGCTGAGTCTTGGGGGCGTTAGCGATGAAGCGATTATCGTGTATTTGCAGAAGACCAAAAGCATTTACAACTTAAGCCAAACGCAAATCAGGCGTCTGCAAGATGCAGGAGTAAGTCACCGAATCATCCTTTTCATGACAGGTCCGATGTAACTTTATATGTTGCAAAAAAAAGAAAAAATTTTTATAAAAAGTAGACGAACGACTCCTTTCAAAGAAAAGATACTCATGTCAACACAACTAGATAATGCCGCATACGATGACTCTTACTTTCAACACCATCTGCCCCAAATTTACCGATCGGTTTTGAAAGATTTTAAAAAAATCACCCAGTCTTATGTCTACTTTCACATTTTCTTTGCGACGCTTTTAGCAATAGAAGTGGGAAGCTTTGTTTTTTTATCGGGAAGAGCTTTCATTGCCTTGGGTTTGGGCGCCCTTTTAGTGACGGGATTTTCCTATTTGGTCCTCTATTTTTACTATCAGGCAAGAAAGCCGGAAAGACTCCTCCATCTCAAAGAGACATTTTTGGGGGCTTGCAAAAGGCATATTTCCATTCCGCAAGGAGAAGTCCAGCATCACTTGTCCATTGCCGATGCCCTTTTAAAGCTTGCTTCCTATTTAGATGATTATGAAGAACATGAGACTCCCAGCCTTTCGAATTTCTTTTGGAAAGACATTTTTTTATTCAAAAGGTTTTTGCTCGATGCCGCATGCAGTGAGCATTTGCAGCAAATTCGGGTAACTCCTACAGATCTGGAAGTCCATGCCTCAATGGCCGCGAGCTTTGTTGCCCAATCCAAGCTGTACCGCATCTATGGGAAGATCAAAAAGATTGAAGCGCAATGTGAAAAGCATTTTAAGGAAAATGCCCGCCTTGCCATGGAAGAATTTCAGATTCTCAACCATTATGCTCCCAATGATCCTTGGATCCATGAGCAGCTTGCTCTTGGATTTAAAGAGCTTGAAATGCCCGAAGAGGAGCTCAAAGAGGTGGAGCTCTTAGTCAAATTGCGTCCTCAAGATAAAGATACCCTGTTTCTTTTAGGCATTCTCTATTTCCGTCAAGGAATGAATGCAAAAGGGCTTCAAATCTACGAAGAATTAAAAGAGTCTAATTTTAAAAAAGCAGAAGAGCTGATTTCTTCTTACGGTTCAATTCGCTGACTTGTATAATCCAAAGAATGAGGTTTCTCTCTTTTTTTTTACTTCCCATATTGGCTTTTGCAGGTAATGATGAGACTCTGTTTTTAAGGCGCATTGCCGACTTTTGGCATGAGGGGGAATATGCGATTGCCAAAAGCCAAATGGAAGAGTTTTTAAAAACCTATCCTGAAAGTGATTCTGCAGATTTGATCCGGATTTCTTTAGGGGATGTCCTCCTCAAAGAAGGCAATTTTTCACAAAGCTTGGCGCTCTATGCCGCACTTGCCTCTGAAGAATTCAAAGCCATGGCCCATTTAAACAGGCTCCAGAGCCTTTACGGCCTTGAATGGTATGCAACACTAGCCGATGAATGCGAGGCCTTTTTACAGGAGGCTGAAGAGTCTGATGCAAAGACTAAAACGACCTTTTATCTTGCCATTGCACTCTATCACCAATGTCTCAATGCAGCGAAAGACGCAGGTGCATTATTGCAGCTTGCCCAAAGAGCAGAGCCCTATTTTGAAACTCTTCTTCAAAAGGAAAGATCAACAGATATTACAATGGCCTTTGCCCACCTATGCTGCATATTGCAAGATTATGAAAAGGCGGCAGATCTTTATCTCTCTTTAGAGGATGAAGAGATGCAGTTTCAAGCGGCAATCATGCAGGCAAAATTCGACAAAACCCTTGCCATGCAAACTCTAGAGCTCATCGCAAAAAATGGGGGAAAAAAGGCAAAAGATGCCGCCTACCATCAATTTATTTTGCGCTTTGAGACAGGGCAATATGGGGATCTTTGCGCCTTAAGAGAAGAGATTCTCAAAGAGATGCCGGAAGATAAAAAAGCTCTTGCTCATCTTTATTTAGGAAAGAGTTTACTTGCAGAAAAACAGTATTCGGATGCCATTTCAGAACTAAGGAATTTTCTCAAAGAGCCAACTTCTAAAGAAGCTCTTCGCATTGGACTTGTCACAATGATCGAAGCTGCCCATTTCGCAAACGATTTACAAGCGCTTGGTGAGGCGATAACTTCATTGGATAGAGAGGATCCCGAACTTCCAAAGGCCCGCCTTTTGCGGGTGCAGCTTCTTAAAAAACAGAGCCAATTTGAAGAGGCCAGAAAAGAGATCGATGCACTTGTTGGTCCTGAAGTAGGTTTTGAAGAGATAGATTTGGATTTTCAAGAAGAGCGCTTCGATGCATGTAGATTGAAATCGCTTAAGTTCATGAAAGATTATCCAACCCATGAACTACTCCCTTGTGTAAGGCGCTATTTGGCCACATCTTCTTACCAAATGAAGAACTTTGATGAGGTAATCGATGTTTTAGCTGGAATCGATGAGCCGAATGCTTATTTACTCCTAGCGCTTTCCTATCGGGATGGGAAAAAAGATCTAGACTTTTTTTGCAAAAATGCTGAGATCGCCCTTGAGAAGAAGGCCGATTGGGTGGGAGAAGCTGAGATCCACATCGCCCTTTTTAATGCCTATTTAGATCTTTCTCATCTTGAAAAAGGTGCGGATCATCTTTTTTCTGCCTTTTCGATGAAGATGGACATTTCTAGGGATAATTTACTTTGGCTTGGCGATTGGTATTTTTCTAAAGAGGAAAAGGAGAGGGCGACTCAGATTTTTTCTTTTCTCATCGATGCTCAGTTTGATGAGACCGCTTGCTATAAGCTTGCCCTTCTTACCAATGAGCCCCTCTTTTTAGAAAAGCTTCTAGACGCCTATACATCTGATCCGGACGGCGTTTGGGAATGGGAACATGAGACCAGGTATCTCATGGCAAAATCATGCATCGCCCGAGGAGAAAGAGAAAAGGCTTTGCAAGAATTGAATGCCTTGGCAGTTGGTCCTATCCTTGAGAAATGCCAGGCAAGCGCCCGCTTGGAAAGAGTAAAGCTTTTAAAAGGAGAGGCCGACGTTACCTTCCTTGCAGCAGAATTAAAAAATCTCGTATTACAAAAAAGAGTGGAGTTTGAACCAATTCATCTAGAAGCGGCAATGGAATATATCAATCTCTTAGCTCCGAACAAAGATGAAAAAAGGCTAACTCTATTAGAAAAAATGAAATCCGATTTTGAAAGTGGCGATGATGTGATCTCAAAAGAATATGCAGCGGCATTACTCATGGATCCTGAAAAAAAACTTTGTTTTGACTCCTACATGTTGGATTTTGATGCAGAAATTTGCCTGATCAAAGAGGCGCTGATAGAAAGGTTGCCTTGAATAAACGGATCATTTTAAGACTTTGCATTTTAACTTCTTTGATTTGCCATATCACGACTCTTTTATTTCTTCAAAAACACTCTCTTTGGGTGACCCAAAACAAGGAAGAGCCCTTTTCCCCAATCGAAAAAAGACAGGCAACTCAGATTCTAAAAATTGCTTTCCAAGAGTGTAGAGATGTGGGAGCAAGGGCAGTTTTGCAAAAAGAAGAAGATTTGGTTTTTCGGGTGCCAAAAATGGAAGTCCCATCTCGGAGAATAGAATTTGAGACAAAATTGGATGCTTTGGATGAAATCCCAATTGCTACCTTTACGATACAACCCATCGAGCATCAAGTTCTTCTTAATTCCCTCCCAAAAGATTTGGCTTCCTTTCCAACTCTCATCCATTCAGAGCTTCAGCCCTCTTTCATGCCCAAACCTTCTTTTGTGTTTAAAGTTCTAGAAGCTCCTCAAAGAGCTGTGGAGGCACCTATTCTACCTCCCATTGAGGAGAGCAGCGAGAAGGTTTTGAGCTACAAGCCACAAATCCGTTTTTCTCAGTCCAACAGTTTTACAAATTTGCGAACAGCTTCGTATTCTGAAGATTTTGACACGGAAATTTACTTTTATCCTTTAGATGCCGGGTATGCGTTTACCGTCACATTAGTTCCTAGAGCCAATTTGAAATTATCCAAGATTGGGCATGATATTTGCTTTTTGATTGATAGGTCTAATTCCATCCAAAATGACCGGCTAGGGGTTGTAAAAGGGGCCGTGTTGAAGGCCATTGAACAACTGGAAATGGAAGATAGCTTCAATATTATTGCATTCGATAGCAAAATCGATAAATTCTCAGCTTCCTCGTTGCCGGCAACAAAGACTACAGTTAAAAAGGCAAAAGATTTTTTAGATAAAATCCAGCTGGGAAGTTTTTTTTCGACCTCCAATCTTTGCAAACCTCTTCTTTTGACTGTGCCAATCTTTGATGATGAAAAGCTCCATACTGCAATTCTTTTTTCCGATGGAGAAAGCCTGAATAAAAAGATGGCGCAAAGAGAATTGGCGCTCGATTGGTTAGCCTATAATCATGGCAGGGTCTCTCTTTTTGCAATTGGGGTGGGAACAGATGCGCAGCTTGCTGCGCTCGATGCCATTGCAACACAAAACCGGGGAAAAATCTTTTACCCGCCCACAAACAAAGGGATCAAACGAAAACTATTGAAATTGATGAAGACGGTGAGCTGTCCCATTGCAAAGGATCTCCAAATCACTGCGATCAGTAGATCTCCGAATACGAAAATCGAGCTCTATCCAAAAACTCAATTCATGCCCCTTCTTTATCAAGATGAGCCTTATGTCATCATGGGGATCATTGACAAGCTCGAGGATTTTGTCCTATTTTTGCAAGGAAATGGAAAAGAAGAGTGGTTCAACATTAAAAAAAATATCTCCTTTGTAAATGCCAAAAGATCAAACGCCTTAAAAGCCCAGTGGGCGATGCACGAGGCTTATCATCTCTATGAGCAGCACCTCTATGATCTCGATCCAAAATGCCTTGCAGAGGCAAACGAGCTTTTAGAAGAAAATCATACAAACCTAAACTTCCAATGAAAAGAAAAAATAAAACCACCGAGCACACCGAGAGCAAAGAGAAAAATAAATTGCTGCTTTGCAGCTGCGGTAAAGCCGTTAGAGCTTCTACCTCAGTGTCTCCAATGATCTGGAGTGGTTCAATCTAAATGAAAATCATTGCCGGGCAATTTAAAGGGCGGTTTTTAAAGACGCCCAAAGGGTCAGCTACCCGCCCAACTCAGGGAATGGTTCGGGAAGCCGTTTTCAATATTTGCCAAAACGAAATTGCAGGCGCCCGTTTTCTCGATCTTTTTGCCGGAAGCGGCGCCATGGGCCTCGAGGCCATTAGCAGAGGCGCTCTTCATGCCACCTTCATCGAGAAGGATCGAAACGCCCTCTCTTCCATCCGGCAAAATATCATCGAGTTAGAAATCGCCTCTCAGACTACAATCATCCCAGCTGATGCAAATTCTGCCATCCCAAAGCTAAAAGATCCCTTCCAGATCATCTACGTTGATCCCCCTTATGAGATGGACGCAAAGCCACTGATTGAAAAGATCCTGTCTCAACATCTTCTCATCCAAAATGGCCTGCTGTTTCTTGAAGTTAGGTTCCAATCTAACCAGACACCTCCGGAATTTGCCGGATTAAAGCAAATATCAAGCCGCCGATTTGGAGATGCCCTCTTACATGAATATAGATAAAAAATTGAACAGGATATAATTATTTTTGCATATCCTGCCCCCACCGGGGATCCTGCAAATCCTGTTTTTCTTATCTTACGACGTTCTCAGAGATATTTTTACGTTGCCGGCCATGTTAGAAAAAAATTGGACAGGATAGGCAGGATCACACCTCCACCCCAAAAATGATGCATTTTTGGGGGCCCCGGGTGGCAGGATAAGCAGGATATAATTATTTTTGCTATACTGTTTTTTCTTATCTTGTAACGCTTTCAGAAACAGTTAGGTTGCCGGCCATGTCGAATTTTTTCTTTTGGCCGATAGGTTCATCGTAGGCGAAGTTTTGTTCGATGTATGGCCTGCCGTTGTCGTAATATTTGTTGAATTTGCCATGGCGGGCGCCGTTTTCGTACTCGGCTTCGAAAGTGAGGACCCCATCGGAGTTCCAACTTTGGGCAAGGCCGTGAAGAACATCGTTTTCGTATGGGAAAATAGAGGCTATTTCGCCGTTATCAAAATAGGTTTTTTCTTCCCCTGTTTTAAGATCATCCACGAAAAGAGTTTCTCTAAAAATGGGACCGCTTGGGAAATACTGCGTTTGGGGGCCATTTTTTTTATCATCTTGAAATGTAATCGTTGCATTTAATTTTCCATCCGGAGAATAGACTTTTGCAAGCCCCTCTTTTTTCCCTGCAATAAAAGGAGTTTCTACAACTTTTTTTCCTTGCGGGTTGTATTCGCAAACAATTCCTTGCAGCTTGTCATTTTCATAATTTGCAGTGACGGCCTTGATTTTTACCCCATCTTTATCTTTCTGCGGTGGATAATATATGGTGTGGGGGCCGTTTTTAAAATTGTCTTTGTAGGTGATAACGACTTCTCTTCCATCCTGGGCTTTTTGGAAGAATTCTCCATTGAGCATTCCATGGGAAAAGTAGGCTTTTTCCATCAAGTCCCCATTTTCATTGAACATTTTCTTAGATCCGTGAAGAGTGCCATGATCATAGAAAGTTTGAGATTGAACTTTCCCATTTTTGAAAAGACTTTTTTGCTCTCCGTGGAGATTACCATCATCATCATAATGGAATACCGTTGCAAGAAGAGCTTCCCCTTGCTCGTTTAAGGGATAGGTTTGTGTATGTTCACCGATAGGTTTTCCTTCATGGAAACTTTTTCGAATATGGACTTTTCCATCGGCAAACCAATGGATTAGCTCCCCATCTAAAAGACCATCTTTATAGTGGGCAACTGTTTCTTTCTTCCCATTTTTATAAAAGGATGCTTCTTTTCCCTCTTTTTTCCCCTCTTTGAAAGAGACGCGGGATTTGATTTGATCTTGTCCCCACCAAGAGAGCACTTGTCCATCGAAAAGATCATTGTTTGCAAACGCTTCGAAGATCAGCTCCCCCTTTTCATTCCATTCTCTTTGCCAGCCCTGCTTGATTCCTTGGTTGAATTCGGCGCGCAGTTTGATTTCTCCATTTTCATGCCACTCTGTATGGACGCCATCCGGCTTATCGGAGACAAAATAAGTGTCTCCTTTGCGATTGCCATTGGCGTACCATTCACCCATTTGCCCTTCTTTCATTTCATTTGCAAAAGATGCCCGGATGCTCAAAACGCCATTTTCGTACCATTCTTGATGCATGCCATCCCGTATTTGATTCTTGTAGTGGGTGCAGATTTTCAATTGCCCATTGGGATAGAAATCTCTTTGCTCTCCGTCAAGTCCTTCAGAGTTGTAGGTATATTCGTATTTTACAGCCCCGTCAGGATACCACTCTAAAAAAAGCCCCTCGGGCTTCCCTTCATTTAAAAAATACTGCCGAAATCGTTTTCCTTCCGCAGTGTATTCACAAATGGGCTCAAGTAAATGGCCATTCTCATCAAATTCTGCAACATAGGCAACTTTGCCATCGGGATGGTTTTTCCAGTGTCTTCCAACAGGATGGCCATCTACATATTCTCCAAACCCCGTTTGATTGCCATCTAGATCAAAAAAGGTTTCATTGCCGTCTTTTTTTCCGTTTTTGTAGGCAACTCGGTAGGATTCTTTTCCATTTTGATGATAGCGAAGGTGAATTCCAACAGGGACGCCCTCTCTAAAGTCGAGCATTTCGATCACGTTTCTCTTCTCGTCATAGCCGATTAAGCCAAGTTGCTTTCCCTCTCCATGTAGAAGCCCTTCTCGAAAATGGCGCTGTAATCGCAAAGTCCCTGATGGATACCAATCAAAAGCCGTTCCATGGAGCTTCCCATTCAGATGTGGATGCTGCAGGGCTTTTGTCCCATTTTCATAATACTGGATTGCCTCTCCTTCAATGAGGCCATTTTGATAATGGACCTCTTCTTTGAGCTGCTCATTTTCAAAATAGACTTTTGTAAGGCCATCGAGGATCCCATGGGAATATTGGCTGACCATGGAGATTTTTCCATTTGGATAAAAGAGGCGATCGAGGCCATGAATGATCCCATGTTGGAATTCAGAGGTACGCTGGATTTTTCCCTCTTCCGACAGATCAATTCTCGCTCCATGCGGGACAACATCCTCACCTGCAAGTGCTACATCCATTTCTGTCCGGATCCGCCCATTTTCATAGAAAAAAATCTGTTTTACCGGCTTTTCCCCTCCTTCAAAGATTGGCTCATAAAGAAGGATTGATTCAGGAGTTCCGTTTCCAAAGGTTTTTAGAGTCAGAGATCTCCAATTTGGCTCCCTTTGCTTCAAAATGGAAAGGGTAGAGTATGCTTCTTGCGGAGGAGAAACTTGAGCGTAAACGGCGGTGAAAAAGAGGGCTAAGAGTAAAAATATTTTTTTCATGTTTGCTCCCAAAAATGCACCCTAAATATAAACGAAAAATTGAATAAGCTCAAGTGTTGTCTGGCCTCATAGGACCGAGTTTATGAATGCCATCTCCTCCATCTTTTCCTAAGATTTGATTCAGATCAAAGGAGGATTTTTCCCCATCGTTTTCCAAGGTAATGAGTCCTTGTGGGCGAATCTCTGAGGTTGAGAAAAAAATCAAATGGAGGTCACTTTGAGCCTCCCCGCCGAGCTGCACCTTTTCAAACTGAAGTGTTGATTTTGGAAGAGATCTTGAATGGGGAGGATCGGTGCAATATGCCTTGAAAATCCAACGATTGCCCTTTTTTTGTAAAATGCCTTCCCAGTCGGCCTGTGCCGCAAAAGCCATTTGATGGGCGGCAAGAATTTGCGACTGGAATAGGGCCACATCTGTTTGAAAGCGCTTTTTTTTCAACACAGAGTGAATTTTCCAGAGAGTCCCTCCTGCAGCAAGGGTCAGAAGGGTAATGGCAATCATGATTTCCAGAAGGGTAAAAGGTCTTTTATTCCTCTTCTTCCGGAGCATCGAGATTGAGTTTTTGTCTGTATTTGTCATAAGCGGGGGAGCTAATTTTAAAATCTTTGGTATTTCGATTGTATTGAACGATAAATTTGGACCCCCAGCCATCTTGGGTCAATTTTTCACTATTTTTGGCTAGATTGAATTTCTTTAACGAGGGGGCGGGGTCTTTTGCAAGCTCTTCAGGGTCAACTCCTTCTTCTTTACAAATCAAAAGAAGATCGTGAAGCTGCGCTTTTGCCTGCTCTGTCCGAAATGCCCTCCCTTTATCCAAAGTCCCTTTCATATTATATCCAATGGCACCGGTGATGAGAGTGATTAAGAATATCACAATCATGATCTCTAATAATGTGAGCGGCCTTTTTTTTCTTTTTTTCATTAATACCTCCTAGTTAGTAAAAGAGCTTACATCTGTAAGCGGCAAAAGTACTGATAATAAGATAAATCCGACTAAACCTCCAAGAAGTAACAAAAGAATCGGCTGGGCAAGGGTTGCAAAGTGATCCAGTGTTGTTTGCAGCTCATCTTCATAGATCTCTGAGATTTGATGCATAGTAAAGGAAAGTTTTCCACTTTGCTCTGCAATAGCAAGCATTCGGGGAACAAGTGGCGGGATCAATGGGTGGCCTGTAAACGGAATGGAGAGCCTCTCTCCTTGCGTAAGTTTTGCCTCCGCCCTTTCAATGACTTTTTCAAGAACCGGATGGCGCATGACCGTGCGGGCTTGAGAAAAAGCGGTAATCAAAGGAAGTCCCCCTTCTAAAAGGGTGGCAGCTGCTCTGGAAAATCGGACGAAGGCCACTTTGACAAAAAGATGTTTTAAAATGGGAAGGCGCATACAAACGGAGAGAATCCTGGCTTTACATGTCTTCGACGTTGCAGCGGCAAATGCTGTAAGAGCAAAGCCTCCAAGTGCAGTAATGAGAAATATCTTCGAATTGCACGCCACATTACTTGCAGCAAAAACAATGCGGGTAAAAGGGTGGAGCTGCCGCCCATCAAAAAGCTCCTGCAAGGATGGGACAACGAAAAATAAAAGAGAGGAGAGGACGACAAAAGAAAATGCAAAAAGAATCATCGGATATAAAAGAGCGGAGATTACCGCTTTTCGAATGTGGAGCTGTCTATCTAAAAGCTTCGCTATTTCAATCAAACTTGGCGCGAGCCTTCCCATTTTTTCCGCATTTGCCACCATGGAGACGTAGAGGATATCGAATGTATTTGGATGGCGGCTTAAGGCCTTTGATAATGGGTGTCCCCCTTTTACTTGAGAGCAAAGATCAAGAAGGATTTTATGGTGTTTTTGGCTTGTGTATTTTTCTTCCAGGGCGGATAGGGCCTCATACAAAGGAAGACCTGCTTGCAAAAGGCGGGATAGCTCGCGGGTGATCGATAAGACCTCTTTTTTGGAAAGGGGTGATTTCAGCTCTTTTTCCGAAATGGGGTTGATTTTCAGAATTACGACTTGGTCTCGGATGAGCTTTTGTTTGGCATCTTGCAGGCTCATCGCATCAATTTGAGCGGTTTGGGTTTTCCCTTCTTTAGAAAGTGTTTGGTATTGATATAGGCTCATCAATCACTCTCACCCTCGATTTTTGTTACCCGCAGAACTTCTTGAGAAGTTGTGATCCCAACTTTCACAAGCTCCATTCCTTGGGTCTGCAAGGAGACCATATTTTCCGATAGAGCAACTTTTCTTAGCTCTTCGGCATCCTGGCTTTTTAACACTTGGGCTTTGATTTTGGATGTGACGGGCATCAGCTCATAAATGCCGCATCTTCCTTTATAGCCCGTGCCAAAACATTGCATGCATCCTGCTCCATAAAAATGATTATCTACTGTTGAGCGGGTTTTACAATTCGAACAAATTCTTCGGACAAGCCTTTGCGCCAGCACTCCTAAAATGGAGGAGGCGAGCAAATAGGGCTCGATTCCCATATCGGTAAGACGAGTTAGGGCAGACGGTG
>CAZXLK010000044.1:0-10829 GCA_964641775.1 uncultured bacterium
ATGATTTTGCCATCCGCAAAACCACAGAAATCTTCCTCCCCGTCTAGAGCATCGTCGTACAAAAACCCGATGGCACCCAAATGTCCAGCTACTAGAATGCCCTCAATGGCAAACGCCTCAGCGCCCCCCCGTACGAGTTAGATTAAAATACCCGTGAACGTTTGCGTTTGCGCTTCCACCCCAAAGACGATGCGTCTTCGGGGACCCCGGTGCGTTTCCGATTCCCTGAACGTTTTTTGCGTTTCCCGAAAAATCGGGAACGGGTCGGTAACGCAAACGCAAGCGCAAGCGTTCACGAGGGTTCTTGGAACCATTATTACTAAAAATTTTACTACCCCTTTACATAAGAGACTATTTCAGGTAATATTCTTTTCGAATTAGGGGAATAGTATGTCATCTGTAAAGAAAAAACGACGCGCGAAAATAGCAAAACATAAGCGAAAAAAACGAAGACGCAGAGACAGGCATAAGAAGAAGTAACCATAACAAACTCCTTTTTGTTTGGCCCCTATTGAAAAGATTTTTTTAATAGGGGTTTTCTATTTTTAAATATCCAAAAATTTTTGATGTACTCGTAGTGGGAGCCGGCCATGCCGGATGCGAAGCTGCCCATGCTGCAGCCAAAATGGGAGCAGAAACGCTCCTTCTTACTATGAATCTCGATACCATTGGGAAAATGAGCTGTAACCCCTCTATTGGCGGGACGGCCAAGGGGCATATTGTCAGAGAGATCGATGCTCTCGGAGGTCTCATGGGTAAGATTGCCGATCGAAGAAGCATCCAATTCCGCATGCTCAATAGCTCAAAAGGCCCCGCTGTCCGCTCGCCAAGAGCCCAAGCAGATAAAGCTTTTTATGCCTTGGAAATGAAACACCGGCTAGAAAAAACGGCCCATTTGGAAATCCAGCAAGGGACAACGGAGAGCCTTGTAGTTGAAAATGGCAAAATTGCAGGAGTATTGACGCAGGAAGGAATTGAATATCGGGCAAAAACAGTCATTCTCTCTTCCGGCACATTTATGCGTGGCCTTTTGCACATTGGAGAGAAGAATTTTTCAGGGGGAAGAGGGGGAGATAAGGCATCGCACGGCCTCTCGCCAAATTTAGAGAGTTTAGGGTTTCGATTGGGAAGATTGAAAACAGGAACGCCTCCTCGCATCAACAAAAGAAGCATCGATTTTTCCAAATGCGAAGAGCAGCCCGGGGATATTGGAGTTTCATTTTCTTACGATGAGCCGGAAGTTAGGATGGAGCAAATTTCTTGCTATATCACCTATACAACTCCCGATACGCATCAAATCATCCGGGATAATTTGCATAGATCCCCTCTTTATGCAGGAACAATCCAAGGAATTGGCCCCCGCTATTGCCCATCGATTGAAGATAAAGTTGTAAGGTTTGCGGAAAAAGATCGGCATCAGATTTTTTTAGAGCCGGAAGGGTTAAATACTGATGAAGTTTATGTGAATGGAATTTCCTCATCACTCCCCTTTGATGTGCAGCTAGCCATGATTCGGACAATAACGGGCCTTAAGCGAGCTGAAGTGATGCGGCCTGCGTATGCGATCGAATATGATTTTGTCAAAAGCGATCAAATCTATCCTACTTTGGAAACAAAAATCGTCGAAGGGCTTTTTTTAGCAGGCCAGGTCAACGGAACAACGGGATATGAAGAAGCTGCAGGACAAGGGCTGATAGCCGGGATCAATGCAGCGTCCAAAGTTTTGGGAAAAGAGCCTTTTATTTTAAAAAGAAGCGATGGCTATTTGGGAGTGATGATCGATGATCTCATCCGGTTTGATTTGTCTGAGCCATATCGAATGTTTACCAGTAGAGCAGAACATAGACTCCTTCTTCGCCAAGACAATGCAGATGTCCGCCTTCGCCCAATTATTTATCCTTATGGACTCATTACAGCTCAGCAACATGAAAGGGCTCTGAAAAAAATCGACACCATTGCAAAAGGCATTTCAGAGCTGCAAAAAATCTTTAAATCGATCGATGGGAAAAGTGTCAGTTTAGCGCAGCTCATTTGTAGACCCGAGTGGACCTATGAAAAAACACTTCAGGCTTTTTCTGAGAGTCCCGATTTTGGAAAAGAGATCAATGAGCAAATTGAAACCGAGCTGAAATACGCAGGCTATATCGAAAGGCAAAAACGGGAAGCCAAAAAAATGGAATCTCTGGATCACATTAACATTGCAAAGAATTTTGATTATAAAAAGGTTCATGGACTGAGGGCCGAAGCAAAGCAAACGCTAGGAAGATTTACTCCTGCCAATTTAGGGCAAGCGTCCCGCCTTTCAGGGATCACTCCGGCAGATATTTCCATTTTGATGATTGCAATCCAAAAAAAAGATGCTTATTTTGAGGAGGAGTCATGAAATTGCCAACTCTACTCCTTGTGACAAATAATTCAGTAGTCCGCATCTGGATGAAACAGAATACTGAAAAAGAGTTCCATATCATCAATGCAGCAAAAAAAGAAGATGCAGTAGAGACTGCAAAAACAGCTCGTTTAGATTTTGTGATTGTAGATGCCGAATTTGAAAATTATTTAGCCTTAATTTCCGAGCTCAATCGAATTCTTCGAACCTTAACTCCAATTCTTTTAATTACCGGCAGTCTGAAAAAAGATTTTATCGATGCGGCACTAGCGGCAGGAGTGAGCGATTTTCTCACTACCCCACTGAACAAGGAAGAGCTTGATTTAAAAATTCAGGCAATTCGAAAAGCATATGTTGTAAGAGATAAAACCCAAGAAACCGGCTTAAAAAAGATACAGGAAAATCAATGAAACTCCATTTTATTCCATTAAAAAATGTGCCGATCTTGGAGCAGCTCAAGCTGGAAGAAGAGCTTCTTCGTACAGATGAGAGGAGCTTTTGTCTTGTCAATTTCGGGGCCCCCCGAGCAATTGTCATGGGTATTTCAGGCAAACCGGAGCTTCTTTTGAATGTCGAAGGAGTCGCTCATCAAAAAATTCCCGTGATCAAACGGTTTAGCGGAGGGGGAACGGTCATCGTGGATGAAAACACCCTTTTCATCACCTTCATCATAGCAAAAAAAGATCTATCCATCGATCCCTTTCCGGAGCCCATTCTAAGATGGAGTGCCGATCTTTACAAACAAGCTTGGCAAATTCCAAATTTCGAGCTGAGGGAAAACGATTACTGCATTGGGGATCTGAAATGCGGGGGCAATGCCCAATACATGAAAAAAGATCGCTGGATCCATCACACTTCGTTTCTTTGGGATTATAAAAAAGAAAATATGGATCTTCTTCTTCTTCCGCCAAAGCGCCCGGCCTATCGGCAAGACCGCTCCCATGATGCATTCCTATGCGCCTTAAAAGAGCATGGATCCTCCATCTCAGACCGGATCCACCAACTTAAAATGGAACTTGTAAAGCGGATTTACATTGAAGACTTCGACCCAAAATTTTTAACGCAAAAGCCTCATCGCCAATCTACAGAAATCTTAAGCCTTTAATTCTTCTTAATAGTATAATTTCTCCTTTAACCAGGAGAAAAAAAATGGCTGCCCTAACAAATCAGATCAACGAACCGGTAGGCTTTAACTTGAATTTTTATCAAATGGAGTTTGAATCAAGCCAACTTAGATTAAGGGAGCGAATATCCAATCTTGAAGAGATTACACAAATAGCTGAAAGAGCTCTAAGAGGAGAAAATCTTTCCACAGAAGATCAAGAGTATACCGCTTTATTAATGGGAATTTATGATCCTAATATGTCCTCAAATCAACCACGCACCCCTTCTCTTTCCCCTGAAGAAGCGGGGCTTGATCCCATTGATCTCAATATTGCAAACCTCATCTTTGGCATAACAAACGAAAATGAGGAAAACGCAATAATAGTAGGGCGTACCATCCATCTCATCGGAACGGAGATCCTAAGATAAAAATTCTCCGCTGAAAGGGGTTGGTCGCAGCACGATCAACCGTGTTCATATAGATTGGACCGCTTCCCGGAAGAAGCTCGAGGGCTTCAACCGGCGTCGTGATCCCCTAATTGAAATGTCGTTGAGGGGCTATCAAGCGAACCAGTTATCCCTAACAGCAGAGAGGAAAACATTGTTACTTCTTTCTCCATTTTATGAAAAGAAAAAATTAAGACTGCTCTAATCCCAACCTTCTGCCGGAGTATCGGGCATGTGATGAGCGCTTTTGCGAGAGTGCAAAATAAAGGCGATGGAAAAAGAGAGGATCAAAAGAAAGGCAAGGGCAAAATGGACGTAAGAAAAACTGGTGATGCTTGCAACTCTTTGTCCCTGAATTGGGCGATAACGATCTTGCACCGTAGTTACAAATAAATGGATCAACGCCAATCCTACAGTCCCACTCGTCATCCGAAGCGTTGTGATAATTCCCGTGGCGCTCCCTACTTTGGTTTTAGGGACTGAGTGAAGGGCGGTTGAATACGACGGTGTAAAAATCAAAGGGATCCCTGTCCCAAAGGCGATCAGCACTAAAATCAAACCTATTTGTCCAGGAGTACTAAAAAATCCAAACCAAAAACAGGAAAAAATAAGGAGCAAATAGCCAAGAGCAATCGGCAGCTTTGGACTGATTTGATCGCTCAAATACCCTGCAATTAGAGCTACAAAAAGCAAGGGAAAAGTTGAAATAAACATGATGAGGCCGGTGAAAAATGGAGTAAATCCAAGAGTGTCTTGAAAATAGATAGTTCGAAAGACAGAGATCATCATAAAGAATTGGATCATCGTAATATTCATAGTTACACTTGCAAAAGCCGTGTGCTTGAAGAGTGCAAGATCCAAAAAGGGATGCTGAGCCCATTTTTCTCGAATCAAAAGAAGAATCAAGGCAATGATTGCAACGGCGGAAAAAACACCCACTCGCTCTGAGCTCCATCCCCAATCAGCAGCTTGCATAAAAACTACTGTGAGCGCGCTGATTCCCACTGCAAAAAATAAAAATCCAAGAAGATCTACTTTCCCTTTTGTTTTTTCAGGTGTGGGTAAAAATGCAAAGATCAGCCAAAGTCCAAAAAGGCCGATTGGCACATTCATCCAAAATATCCAGTGCCAAGTAGCAACTTTGATGAGATAACCCCCCACGAGTGGCCCAAGGATAAAAAATAAGGAGCTGATGCTTACAATCATCCCAATACCCTTTCCTCTCTTTTCAGGCGGGAAAATCAAAGAAATCATGGCTGTCTGTGCCGGAAATATGAACGCAGCGCTTACGCCTTGCAACGCTCTTGCCCCAATCAACATACCCACAGTTTTACTTAAAGAGCATGCGATTGAAGAGAGGACAAATCCTAAAATCCCTACAAAAAAAGCCTTTTTATGCCCCATCATGTCTGAGAGTTTGCCACCAACAAGAACAAAGACTGCAATCGCGAGAAAATAGGAGTTTACACACCACTGCAAAGCCGTATCCGAAGCGCCCATCTCTTTTTGAATCTCGGGCAAAGCAACCGGCAGAATCGTCTGGTCTAAAAAAACCAAGGCAGCTGCCGGAATCAAAGCAGAAAATTTCTTCCAACTGGTTCCAATCATGAGCGGTTTGTATCCGGTAGGCCGAAGAAATCGCGGATCGCTTGTTTGGAGGCTTCTCTCCCTATCACTGCAATCGATTCGGTAAGGGGAATATTTTTGGGGCAGACTCGGGTGCAATTCTGGGCATTGCCGCAACCGGCAATTCCACCATCGCCAAGAGCAACGCGGAGCCTTTCTGATTTTTGCATTGCCCCCGTAGGATGAGCATCGAAAAGGCGGATCTGCGATATCGCCGCAGGCCCCAAATACTCCGACTTTTCATGATATTGCGGGCACGATTCATTGCAGCAGCCGCAAGTCATGCAAGTAGACAATACATAAAGCGCCTCCTGCACTTCAGGGCTTACCGGCGGGCCAAAACTATCCAGATCATTGGTGCTATCAATTGAAATCCACCCCCTGATTTTCTTTAATGCCTCAAACATCCTCGTCCGATCGACATACAAATCGCGTATCAAAGGAAATTTGGTAAAAGGAGCAAGTGTAATCGTCGTAGACCCCGTTTCTACAATATACGGTTCAATCAAAGCCGTGCATGCTTGTCTTGGCTTGCCATTGACCAGCATCGAGCAAGATCCGCAAACCTCCTCCAAACACCCCTGCTCCCAAACAACAGGCGCCACCTTTTCCCCTCTCCTATTTACCGGATTTTTCTGAATCTCCATCAATGACGAAATGACATTAGCCTGAGGATGTCTCTCAAATTCAAATTCTTCCCAATATTGCTCGCCATGAACCCCGCGATAAATCCTCAATGTAAAGCTATTTTCCACAATCTCAGTCTTACGATTTCTTGACTGGGTTTTCAAGATTTTTAAAATGGCAAGGGGATGTTTTTGGGAATATTTTTTAGCTCGGCTTTGACTTTTTTGGCTTGGGTATAGTCTCTGGGGATGGGATCGAGATGGCGGGTGTCGATGGGCTCGTAGGTGATTTGGGGCTCGTCCTGGGTGTAGGTTGCGATGGTGGTTTTGAGCCAGTTGGCATCGTCGCGCTCAGGAAAATCGGGCTTGAAGTGGGCGCCTCGAAATTCATTGCGAAGAAGCGCCCCTTTTGCAATGACCAAAGCAAGCTCTATCATCGGCTCCAATTGGCGCGCAAAAACATAGACTTGATTGAGCAGCTTGCCCTTGTCATCAAGACCAATGTTTTTGTAGCGATCGCGGATCTCTTTGATTTTGGAAATGGTTTTTTCTAGATCGGGATTGTCCCTTTTGACGCTTGCGTAGCGGACCATAAAATCGGCCATTTCATCATGGAGCTTGAAGACGTTTTCCGATCCGTTTTTATTGAGAAATTCTCTTTGCAGTTTTTCTTCCGAGGCTAGCGCTTCTTGAAAAACATTTTCTGAAATATCGCTATGGCTTAGTCCTAAGCTTTTGATGTAGCGGGGAACTTCGACGCCTGTAACAAGCCCGCCGAAAATGCAAGAAAGTAAAGAATTTGCCCCAAGCCGATTGGCTCCGTGATATTGATAATCAGATTCACCGACATTGAAACACCCCTTTAAATTCGTCATTTGACGAAACCTGCTCAGGCGATCGGGATCATCAGCCGCCGGCCAATCAACCCACCCGCCACCCATCGAATAATGAACTGCAGGGAAAATCTTCATCGGTTTTTTTCTTGGATTAACGCCTGTAAATTTTTCATAGATTTCAAGAACCGAATCGACTCTCTGCTGTTTTTCTTTCGGAAGATGAGTGACATCCAAATAGACTTGCATTTTCCCATCAATTCCAAGCCCCGCTTCGCATACCCTTGTCACTTCGCGAGAGCCAATATCGCGCGGCACCAAATTGCCAAAGGCAGGGTACATCTCTTCCAAAAAGTACCACGGCTCTCCCGTTTTCCCGCAAGGATGCATGGTTTTGTCCGGGAATTCGATCTGTTTGGATGAATCTCCCCAAACCCAAATCCTCCCTCCTTCTCCGCGGATCGATTCGCTCATAAGGCGCATTTTATCCAGACCCGGGATGGCGGTGGGGTGGATTTGGATGAATTCCCCATTGGCATATTTCATCCCTTGCATGTAAAGCCGGCCATTAGCAGCTCCGGTGCAAAAGGTCGACATCGTCGATTGTTTGTAAATCACTCCAAGACCGCCCGTTGCAATGACTACGGCATCTGCCTTCAAAACGGAGAGTTTTAAATCGTAAAGATCATGAATGACAATTCCGCGGGCAATGCCTTCTCCATCTAAAATGAGACGGATAAACTCATGATTCTCAAACTTTTCTACAAGCCCTTTTACTTCATGCCTCCTAACCTGCTCATCTAGAGCATATAAGAGCTGCTGTCCTGTCGATGCCCCGCAAAAGGCAGTCCTATTATATAGAGTCCCACCAAATCTTCGAAAATCAACATGCCCCTCTAAAGTGCGATTGAAGGGGCAGCCCATTCGATCAAAAATCCGTAAAATGCCGGGTCCTGCCAGGCACATCTCTAAAATGGGAGGCTGATTGCCCAAGAAATCCCCCCCTTTCATCGTATCATATGCGTGAATGAAGGGAGAATCGCCCTCCCCTTTCAAATTGACAGCCACATTGATTCCCCCTTGCGCGCAAACAGAGTGGGATCTTCTTGCTTTTGTTAAAGAGACTAGCTTTACATTGCAACCTTGCTCTGCAAGCTTCATGCAAGCAGATAATCCTGCAAGCCCGCCGCCAACCACAATGACATCCATTTTCTTCATCAATACCGCAAGTTCACAAAGTAGCTGCACCAAATCGCAGCAAGCCCAAGGAATGCTAAAACCAGAATTCCAATCACACTCACAGGGATCATGGCCTTTTGGGAGCGATAAGATAAAATGATCCCCCAGGTAATCAAAAATGTCCAAAATCCATTAAACGCATGAAATGCGGCAGCAAGTAAAAAAATTGTATAAAGGACTCCCATCAGAGGGCTTTTAAAGGTATCTCTCACCATCAATAAAAATGCAGTGCCGGGCCTATTTGCAGCTGTGATCACCTCATTTGGCTTCAAATGATACGAGGCAAGCGCCTCTATCCACTCATTTTGCTCTTGGCTTTTTTGCTCAAGGGCTCGCACCTTGTCTTCTTTTGCATTATACATTTCAGATCCAAGCCGCGGCATGATTTCAACTTCAGTTACTTGCTTTTTTAACTTTTCAATATCTTCTTTTGTATAAATGTTCGCTTTTAGCCGATCTGACAATGTGTAAAGACCCTCATCGAAGCTTAACTTTGTAAGAAACTGCTCTCCAACAGGACTTCTTGTTTTTTTTGGAGCATCCAAAAAGCGCATCTGCACTACATGGAGGGTGACTCCAATGAGCAAAATCCAAGAGGACCATCTTTGCAAAGTAAAAGCCCAATTTCTCTCGTAGTTCATTGCAGGGGCATTGTTTCTCGACTCTAGCGCCCGCTTCACACCCCAAACGCCGTGAATCAAAAAAGGAATCCCAATCAAAACCGTCTCAATCACCTGCAAATATGGCAATCTTTCCAAACTCGTTACGAGCCTAACAAAGCCGCTCCCATCATCGCCAAACCAAAGCGCAGCCTGCGAATTCGTAATCAAATGGATCGTTAAATACAACACAAGCCAAAGTCCCATTAAAGAATGGACCCTTCGCCAAATGAAATAAGTGGAAATGGAATTTGTCCGAATGCTCACAAGATTTTTTTAAATCTTAGAAGCCAATTTATCAAGCTCTCTTTTCACAAGTTGTTGTAAAATTTTTTTTGCTTTACACTTTCCCCCTTTTTAAGGAGATATTTCTATGACAGCCAATCGTCTGATTGTTTTTGAGGACAAAAAAATTCGTCGTATTTTCCATGAAAGTGAATGGTATTTTTCGATTATTGATGTCGTAGACGTCTTAACAGATAGTCCAAATACACGCAGGTATTGGTCTGATCTAAAAATACAACTCTCTGAAAAGGAAGGTTTTAGTCAACTGTACGGAAAAATCGTACAGTTGAAAATGCAAGCTCCAGATGGTAAAATGAGAGAAACCGATACTGCAAATACAGAAACCATCTTTCGTATCATTCAGTCGATCCCTTCTCCCAAAGCGGAGCCTTTTAAGCGGTGGCTTGCACAAGCGGGATATGAGCGCATCCAAGAAATTGAAGATCCGGAACTTGCAACAAAGCGTACCCGTGAGATTTATAAAGCCAAGGGGTATAGCGATGAATGGATTGAAAAGCGGATGCGGGGCATTGCAATTCGCGAAGAACTTACTGACGAATGGGATAAAAGAGGGATCAGAAGACAGCGTGAATATGCAATTTTGACCGCTGAGATTTCTAAAGCGACATTTGGAATGACCCCATCGGAGTATAAAGAACATAAGGGGCTTGAGAGAGAAAATCTTCGAGATCATATGACAGATCTTGAACTGATCTTTTCCATGCTAGGAGAGGCTTCGACAAAAGAGATTGCAGTGAACCGAAATACCCAAGGTTTTGATGAGAATAAGAATGCTGCAAAGATTGGGGGTAAGATTGCCGGGGATGCTAGAAGTCAACTCGAGCAGGAAAGTGGAAAACCGGTGATTTCCCAAGAAAATTATTTAGGACGTGTACTTACTGTTTCAAATGATGAAGTGAAAAAGTAGCTTTATTCCTTTTTCGAAAAAGTCATTTTGATCTGCTTTTGAATGTAGTGAAAAGAGAGAAATCGTTTTTGGACTCTTTCTTTGATTCCATGGGCGTAAACGAGATCGTAATCGCTATAGATCTTTTTGTAGGAGGCGATCATTTCTTGGTTGTCGGTTTGTTTGTGAAAAAAGATGCAAAGGGGGCGATTTTTCTTTTTGAATTTTGCGGCGTCTTCTTTGAGCTCTTCGAGTTTTGGCTTGGGATCGGGCGGGATGAGGCGGATCGAATCCATCCAACCATTGATCCAGGGAAAATGGCGGAAAACGGGCCTTGGAATCAAGAGGACAAGGTTGGGAAGGCATGCAAAAAGAAGGATGGCATCCCACCAGGAATTGCTCTGTAAGATGACTAGATTGTTTGAAGTCGGCAGAGGCAAAACGGGATGGAGTCTTCGAAATCGTTTTAAGATTTTTTGGACGAAAAAAGGTAAGAAAAAACTCGAAAGCCTTCCTGTAATGACAATAGCTGCAAGGAACGAAAGGACTCCCATAATGGCAAAACCGTGAGCGGCGGATAATTGAAGCTTTTCGCTTAAAAGATACAGAAAAAAGGAGGCAAGAAGTGCCCCTGCAAAGCTGAAAAAATTGGATGCGGCAATGATTCTGCCCCGTTTTTCATCCGGGCTATAGACTTGTAAAAAAGCATCAAATGGG
>CAZXLK010000045.1:0-6992 GCA_964641775.1 uncultured bacterium
GCCATTGAGGGCATTCTAGTAGCTGGACATTTGGGTGCCATCGGGATTTTGGACGACGATGCTATAGACGGGGAGGAAGATTTCTGTGGTTTTGCGGATGGCAAAATCATTGCCAAAGGCAGCTTGCGCAACGGCTTCGATTTGCGAAGAGCGGTAGCGCTTTTTGACTCGGATCGCTTTTTTGGTCGGCTTGGTAACTAGCCAATGTTCTAGCTTAGTTTCCGGAATGACCATGAGGCGGGGGTTTTGCAGGTGGAGACGATAGGTATTTCCCGCTTGAACGATGAGGCTTTTTTTTCTGCAGCTATCGATCCAGGCATCTAAGACATGATTTTCAATATTTAAGAATTTGGAAAGGCCATCTCGATCCCAAGAGCCCCCTTTGGATGCAAGGACGTTCATTACCTTAAATTCTTGCCTTGTGGCGTTGGCTGCAATACAATCGGTAAAGCCATGGGTCCTTTCCCAAGTGCTTGTGTTGACAACCATTTCGCCATCAACAAGCCCCCAAAGGATGACCCCTTCTCCCGTTTTATCTTGAGAGCGGGTGTATTTAACATCCATGAGGAGATACGGGACAAATTTTAAGGTCGGCTCCAAGAAAACATGGGAATTGTCCATCAAAAGCTCTTGCCGATGGGATTCCATGATGCTTTCTGCGGTGAAGCGCACCTCTAAGGTTTGCAAAGTATCCGCTGTAAAAAAGTCCTCGACTCTTGTAGAGATTTTAGGGAAAAAGTTCCAAGCCCAATAGCCTGTACAGCCTAGGATGGCAAGAAGGAAAAGAAAGCCAATTTGACGCCCCACCATATCTTTCTTTTACTGGAAAACCATTTTTGTGACTACTCTTTCATTGATAATAAAAATTCCGCATTGCTAGCTGTTTTCTTAAGTCTTGCAATAAGAAGGTTCATTGCATCGACAGGAGTTAAATCGGCAATCCCTTGGCGTAATAGATAAATTTTTTCCAGCTCTGCAGGATGGAAAAGAAGCTCTTCTTTTCTCGTTCCGCTCTTAATCAAATCAATTGCCGGGAAGATCCTTCGATCCGCAAGGCGCCGATCCAATACGAGTTCCATATTGCCCGTCCCTTTAAACTCTTCGAAAATCACCTCATCCATTCTCGATCCGGTATCAATGAGGGCAGTTGCAATGATGGTTAAAGACCCCCCTTGCTCTACATTTCGGGCAGCGCCAAAAAATCTCTTCGGCTTATGGAGCGCGTTCGCATCGACACCGCCTGTAAGGATTTTTCCTGAATGGGGCTGGACTGTATTGTAGGCTCTAGCAAGACGGGTGATGTTATCTAATAGAATGACCACATCATAGCCGCATTCCACAAGCCTTCTTGCTTTTTCAATGATCATTTCTGCAATTTGGACGTGGCGCTCCGGCGGCTCGTCAAAAGTCGATGCAATGACTTCGCCCTTGACAGTCCGGATCATATCGGTCACTTCTTCCGGTCTTTCATCGATGAGAAGGACCAAAAGAACCACTTCAGGATTATTGGTTTCAATGGCATTGGCAATGTTTTGCATCAAAATCGTTTTTCCCGATTTGGGAGGGGCGACAATCAAAGCCCTTTGCCCTTTTCCAATCGGAGATGCCAGATCAAGGACCCGTGTGGAGAGTTTTTCCCGATTTGTCTCCATCACAAGGCGCTTATCCGGATAAAGCGGCGTTAGGTTTTCAAAAAGGACCCGATCGCGCGTCTCTTCAAATAATTTGCCATTGATCTTTTCCACTTTGAGCATGGCAAAGTATTTTTCTTTGTCTTTGGGAGAGCGAATCGAGCCAAAGATTGTGTCTCCTTTTCGAAGATCAAATCTTCTTATTTGAGCAGGCGAGACGTAAATATCTTCGGCAGACGGGAGGTAGTTATAGTTGGGAGATCTAAGAAAGCCAAACCCATCGGGAAGGACTTCCAAGACGCCTTCACCATAAAGCATTTCATTGGGCCTTTCAGAAACCGTTTTTACGATTTCAAAAACGACACCCGATTTCGTCAGGCCGGCTGTATGTTTCAGTCCGAGGCTCCTTGCGTAGGCTTGCAGCTGATCGATATTCATCCGCTGTAGATCGGAAATTTTTAAGATTGCTTCAAAGTTTTGAGGAGGGGGTAGTTCTGATGGAGCTTTTTGCTCCGTCTCTTGATCTTGGTTCATGCGAAATTTGCCTTATTTAGAATGTTGTTTAAATGAATGACTTGTTTTTTTAGATCTTCAAGGGATCCACTGTTTTCGATCATGTAATGGGCCCGTTCTGCCTTGATTTCCGGCGCAAGTTGTCTTTGCATCCTTAAGTCGTACTCTTCTTCTGTATGTCCTGAATCTACAAATCTTTTTCTAGCGATTTTCTCTTTTGCAATCACGGCAATCACACAATCGTAAAATGTCTCTTTTTGGATTTCAAAAAGAAGAGGAATTTCCACGACAAAGCTAGAATATCTATCCAAGGGACAAGTTTGTTCATAGAGTCTTTCAATTTCTTTTTCTACTTCGGGATGGAGCAGCTTTTCCAATTTATCTAGCAGTTTTCTATTAGTAAAAACCTTTTCTGCAATCTTTTTTCGGCTGATTTTATTTTCTATGATAATTTCAGGTCCGAATTGCTGGATGATTTGTTTTCCTAGATCGGTCTTAGAATCTAAAAGTTGATGGACGATTGCATCAGCGTCTACAACGAAAGCCCCAAGCTCCTGAAAGATTTGGCAAACGGAACTCTTGCCGCTTGCAACTCCCCCGGTGATTCCAATTTTTTTCAATTTTAGCATTGAGCCCAATTTTTGCCAACGGCGATGTGGACCTCGATCGGAACTCTCAATTTTAAGACATTTTCCATTTTATCAATTACGAGCTCCTTGAATATAAGTATCTCAGAATCAGGGACTTCGAAAATCAACTCGTCATGGATTTGAAGGATCATTTTGCCATCTAATTTTTTCCTTTCCATCTCCCTGTCGATTTCTATCATCGCCATTTTGATGAGATCAGCTGCCGTTCCTTGCAAAGGGGTGTTGACAGCTAACCTTTCAGCAGATGCTCGAATGGTTGGGTTTTTATTGAGGATTTCCGGAATGGGCCGTTTTCTTCCGGTTAAAGTCGTAGCCTCGCCTGTTTTTCTTGCTGCCGATTTGCAGGATTCCAAATAGTTTTGAATCTTTGGATAGCGCTGAAAATATTTTTCAATAAACTCCGAAGCTTCCCGCATCGAGATACCCAGCTGCTTGGATAAGCCAAATGGACCTTGGCCGTAGATAATTCCAAAGTTTACCGTTTTGGCGGCATCTCGCATTTCAGGCGTAACAAAGGCGGACGGGATATCATAAACTAAAGATGCCGTATGGGTATGGATATCTTGCCCTTCTTGAAATGCTTTTACGAGTTCGGGATCCTCTGCAAAATGGGCAAGGAGCCTAAGCTCGATTTGGGAATAGTCGGCGCCAACGAAAGACCACCCTAATTTTTGCGGCTTAAAGCAGCCCCGAATTGCAATCCCTTCTTTGGAGCGGACGGGAATATTTTGCAGATTGGGATTTTGACAAGAGAGCCTTCCCGTTGCGGCAACTGATTGGCTAAACGAGCAGTGGATTCTTCCCGTTTTTGGCAAAATGGAATAGGGGAGCGCTTCGATATAGGTAGAGCGGAGTTTTTCAAGCCCTCGGTATTCTAAAATAAGCCTTGCAATGCCATGCTGAAGAGCTAAAGCTTCCAAAACATCTGCTCCTGTGGAAAATTCTGTTTTTTTCTTAAAGGGCTGCTTCAAGCCGAGTTTAGTAAAGAGAATTTCGCTCAGCTGCTTGGGTGAATTGAGATTGAACTCGCCGCCTGCTTCTTTAAAAATTGTAATCTTCAGCTCCTCTAAATCTCGAGATTGAACCGTACCAATTGTTTTCAGCTCTTCGGCATCGAGATAAATCCCCGTCCTTTCCATCTTCATCAAAATGGGAAGGAGCGGAAGCTCGATATCGGTTAAAATTTTTGTCAGCTCTTTTTCTTTCAATTCTTTTTCGAAAAGCTCTTTGAGCCTT
Source organism: uncultured bacterium (assembly GCA_964641775.1). Lineage (GTDB taxonomy): Bacteria > Chlamydiota > Chlamydiia > Chlamydiales > SM23-39 > CAIPFQ01. Next base: position 4,031 of record CAZXLK010000045.1, read on the forward strand.
GCCGTATAATCTGCATCTTCGCAGGCATATTCTGTGATTTTGTCTATAGGAACATCCTGCATCGAAATCTGATCTTTCCCTTTTCCGATGAGATCGGTGATGGGAATTTTGACAACGCCAAATTTTTCCAATGTGAGCTCATCGAGATTGTGCCGTCTTGTTTGCGGATTGAGAAGATAGGATGCAATAAGCGTGTCAAAGGAGATATTTTTAAGTTCGATCCCATGGTTTTTTAAAACGTGGGCATCATATTTGATATTATGCCCATAAAAAGAGCCGGGTTCTTTTTGGAAAAATTCTTTAAGTTTTGTCTGGTTTTTCCAGGGAATATACCAGGCCTCATTTGCCTCAACGCTAAAAGAGATTCCCACTAAAGATGCAGTCATCGGAGTTAGATCGGTAGTTTCGGTATCGATCGCAATCTCTTTTTCCAGCATTAATTTTTCGATCAGCTTTTCCAGCGCATCATCAGAGTTGACAAGATGGTATTTTCTTGGGGTCTCTTTTTCAGCTTTTGCATGAGAGGGTTTTTCTTCTTGCATATCGCGAAGAAGAGAGAGAAATTTCATATCGTGGTAAAAGGCAGAGAGTTTTTCCGTATCTTGTTTTTTCAGTGCATAAAAAGTCTCATCTTTGGGAATTGGGACTTCCGTGTTTAGGGTTGCAAGTTCCCTACTCATGAGAGCATCTTTTTGATTTGTCCTAAGGATTTCTTGTTTTTTTTCCCCTTTGACTTTTTCCGGGTTGGCAAGGATTGCATCCAAATTGCCAAATTGTTCAAGAAGCGCTGTTGCCGTTTTGGGACCAAATCCTTGAATTCCCGGAATGTTGTCCGAAGTATCGCCAACGATGGCAAGATAGTCGAGCATTTGATCCGGGCGAACTCCAAAAAGCTCTTTCACTTTCAAAGCATCGATCAAAAGATTCTCTTTATGGGCATGGAGCATGAAAGTCTGATCATCCACAAGCTGCATCAAATCTTTATCGCTAGAACATAAATAGGCTTTTGCCCCTAATTTTTTTGCCCAGATGGCAATAGTTGCCATCGTATCATCTGCCTCTACCCCTTCAACGCAAAGAGTGGGAATGCCTGCGAGCTCACACCATTCGTATGCCCATTCAAATTGCGGAAAAAGATCTTCCGGTGCCCCTTTTCGATGCATCTTATAATCTGCATAAACTGCCTGGCGTGACTTTTTATTATCCGGGCCATCAAAAACAGCTACAAAATGTTCAGGAGAAAAATCTTTAAAAAGTTTTTGGATCGAGCGAATAAACCCATACACAGCGCTTGTCGATTGCCCCTTGTCATTGAGCATAGGCCCAATGGCATAATAGGATCTAAATAAGTAATTCACAGCATCGATGATAAAAATCTTATTCATTTTTTTTATTTAACCACCGAGCACACCGAGGACACCGAGGAGAGGAAAAAGAGAGAGAATTTTTCTTTTTTGCCTTGCAAAAAAGATCTTTGTGCTCTCGGTGTGCTCGGTGGTTTATTCATTTTTCAGGTTGGTATAGGTAAGCAAATTGGCCATTGATTTTTGGCTGGCCAAGATCTAACCGATGCTCAATTTGCCCGCGCAAAAGCATTGGGGATTTGCTAAAAAGTTTTGATAGCCATTCACTTTTTGGCTCGAGCTGAACGACTTGATAAGGTTTTTTCGGATCGACTTTTGCCGCATCAAGAAGAGCTAAAAGGGCCTGACTTCGAGAGGTTGTTACTTGATCAATATATCCAAGATCAGCAGCCGTCACTGCGTCAAATACATGGGCGCCATACTCATTCATCAGTTTTTCTTTATCGAGCTTAGGTTTGGCTTTTGAGACAATATCGACAAAGCGGTTGTAAAAATAGGTCATGATTGCTTTATACGACTCGTCTTCCCCTTCTTTCCAGGGTCTAAAAGGGCTCATGGCATCTTTGTCTTTCCCTTGAGTGAGCGTTTTTGTATGAACACCGATTTTTTCGAGCGATTCAAAAACGTTGACAAATGGCCCAAAAATAACCCCCACCGACCCAATGATCGAACTTGGCGATGCATAAACTTTATCAACAGCAGAAGAAATGTACATTCCACCTGATGCGCAAAGGCCATCGACATAGGCATAAATCGGGACATTGTATTTTGCTTTGTAATCGAGAAGCATTTGGTAGATATCATCTGAATCGGTAACAGCTCCGCCCGGGGTATTGAAATGGATCAAAATTCCTTTTACACGGTCATTTGCTAAAGTCCCCGTTCTTGATTCAACCAAGATATTATCTACAATGGAGGAGTCGAGCTTTTCCGGCTCCCCAATGACTCCATGGATGTTGAGTTGAAGAATCACAGGAGCAGTAGAAGAGACCGTCTCCTTTTTCCCTTCTGCATCGGCAATGACAGTCAATGTGGTTTTGGGCTCGATCAAAGTTGTTCCGGAATAGAGCGAATAGAGAAGTGAGCAAAGAAAAAATGCGAAAAGGATTCCTAAGACTGCAAAAAACCATTTGCAAAAGCTTCTGATCGCAGAGACAAAAATCGATTCTCTCATTATTTCCATTATTACTATTCTATCCTAAACCCTTCGCAGGGGCAAGCTGAAAAAGCTCGAGGAAGGCAAGCCACCCCATGATGATAAAAGAGCCAAAGACCCCCCAGGACATGGGGATTTGATAGACCAAAGCGGTTAAAACAATGAATTGCAAGGTCGTTGTGATTTTACCCCATCTCACCGATCTAAAGACAATTGTTTTCCATCTTCGGGTAGCCAGCATCATAATTCCAAAAATCGCAAGAAAGATATCGCGGGAAATCATTGATGCACACTCCCAAGGAGCAATTCTCCCTTCTCGAAACAGAATCAAAATGGCAAAAAAGACAAAAAATTTATCCATCGCAGGATCTAAAATGGCGCCGAATTGACTCGTTGATTTGTAGCGCCTGGCCAAATAGCCGTCGATGCAATCGGTGATGGC
>CAZXLK010000045.1:7092-8909 GCA_964641775.1 uncultured bacterium
TTTTCCGGGAACGAGGGCATCAAATTTTTTACCCAAAGCATGTACGGCATAGATCCAAATTGCAATGACGATAAGGAAAATTCCTCCGACATAAGGAGTGCTGGCAGATACGGTTGTCAAAAGAAGAAGAAGGCCTTGGTAAATGACAGAGCCGCCCGATTTTCCAAGACGCGATCCAACACCGTCAATGGCAGCTTTTCCTTTCAGTCTCGATTCTGAGTTGAGAGGGACAAAAGCCACCTCTTTCGTCGCATCGAAAAGGGTGTATTTGGTGGCGCGGGCCATCACTTGGTGCAGCGAGCCAAAAAAGATACTTAACATCAGAGGAGTCGAGGTAAAAAAGGCGGCAAGCTGCATGGCCCACTTTTCCGACATTGTAAAAAAGAAAAAGGCGGCTCCTGTCAGAAGAAGCATCGCGGCCGGCACTATTGCTGCAATTGTCCATGATCTTCGGATGAAGCTGCTTGTAAAGAAAACAGCGATGATTGTGGCAATGACCCCCATCACAGTCAAAACATCCCCCATGTAGGAAGTGTATGCAGTGGGGTCGGGATAGGCGTTTTTGATCTGGTTTTTCCAAATGACTTCGACCAGATTCATCGCCAAATGATAAGCCACTACAATGACTGCAATGCAAAGTAAATATTTGGATTTGATGAGGTATTTAAAATTTTCCCGCATCGACATTTTGACTTTTTCCGGCTTTGCATCTGTGAGAGATTCAGATGGTTTCAAAACTTTGTGGTTCATCCAGCGAAAAAGGGCCATGGTTGCAAAGCCGGATAGAATGATCGTACAGTTTAAAAATAAGATGGCTTGATCCCAGTTTGTTTTGCCATAAGGGAGCCATGAAAAAAAGATTTGATTGGCAAAAAAGCCTGCGAGAAGCCCTGCAAAAATCCCCGTTAAATTACCCCCGACAGTTAAAAATCCGTAGAACCGTTTTGCTTCTGTAACGGTTGTCACTTCATTGGCAAAGCCCCAAAAAAGGACTGTGAGAATGGCGGTGCTCCAAAGCTCTGAGATGACGTAGAAAAGGGTGAAGGTCCAGTTGCGGATTAATGCAATAAATCCCTTGCATCCTTCGGGCAAAAGGGCTTGGAGTTTGTCTGCAAAGGCGTTGGGGTGAAGGAAATCTTGAGCCGGGTAGAGAAAAAATGTGAAAATAAAGAAAAAGGCTAAAAAGATGCTCATCATGATGTAAAAGACTTTTTCTTTCGAAAAGCGGTTGGAGAGTCTAGTAAAAATATAAGTAATGAGAAATGCCGCAGGCAAGATCACCCAAACTTTGATGAATGGGATCGTTTCTGCCCCTGACTGGTTTGCAGTCACAATCATCGAGTCTTTGTAAGCTCTTAGTAAGTTATAATTGAATGTAATGAGCGAGAACATGCCGAAGAGGGGGAGAAATTTCTTTAACTCCCAACGGTGGATTGGCCAGAAAAAGGAGCGCCACTTCCCAAACCCGGCTGTTTTATCTTCGCGCATATTCATGGGTTTGTTATGCCAACGAGTATGTCATATTTTGCGATTATTTAAAACGGTATAAATTTAATTTAAATAAAATATTTTGTTGCTCCCCCCCTTCCGTGAACGTGAACGTGAACGTTTGCGCTTGCGTTACCGGCCCGTTTCCGAGGTCCCGTGCCCCATTTTCGGGCACGCAGACGGGCACGCAAGTGCCAGGGGTCCCCGAAGACGCATCGTCTTTGGGGTGGAAGCGCAAACGTTCACGGGTTCTTTTCGGGCACGCAGAGGGGGCACGCAAGCGCCAGGGGTCCCCGAAGACGCATCGTCTTTGGGGTGGAAGCTCAAAC
>CAZXLK010000045.1:9009-10724 GCA_964641775.1 uncultured bacterium
AGCGCCAGGGGTCCCCGAAGACGCATCGTCTTTGGGGTGGAAGCTCAAACGTTCACGGGTTCTTTTCGGGAAACGCAAGCGCCAGGGGTCCCCAAAGACGCATCGTCTTTGGGGTGGAAGCGCAAACGTTCACGTTCACGGTATTACTTATTTGGAGTTAGGGCGTCAATTCCCGGGAGATGACCGAATTCAAGAAATTCCAATGCAGCGCCGCCGCCTGTTGAGAGATGGGCAAATTTGTCCGCAAGGCCCATCTGCTGGATTGCGGCAACGGAATCCCCGCCGCCAACGATGACTTTGGCCTTTGTGTTGCTAAGGAACGTTGCAATTTCAAAAGTTCCCTTGGCAAAATTGGGCATTTCAAAGACTCCAAGAGGACCATTCCAGAAAACGGTTGCGCTTTTTTGAAGCGTTTTGGACCATTCACCTATGGTTTGAGGCCCTATATCCATCCCTTGCCAGCCTTCGGGAATTCCGGCATCCGCGGGTATGATTTTTGTATTTGCTTCATTGGAAAAGCTCTCTGCAATGACAAGGTCTTTGGGCAGAAAGAGCTCTTTTGCCCTTTCAATGATCTCTTTTGCTCTTTTGATTTCATCTTGTTCAAAAATCGAAGCGCCGATTTCAATCCCTTTTGCTTTGAGAAAGGTAAAGGCCATCCCGCCGCCAAGAAAGAGGGCATCGACCCGTTTCAATAAGTTGTGAAGAAGACCTGCTTTTGTTGAGACTTTTGCACCGCCAATAATGGCATAAAAAGGGCGCCCCGGATCTTCCAAAAGTGGAGTTAGGGCAAGGATCTCTTTTTCCATCAAAAAACCTGCAGCTGCCTTTCCTTTGAAATACTTTGCAATGAGAGCAGTCGATGCGTGGGCTCTATGAGCTGTGCCAAAGGCGTCATTCACGTAAATCTCGCCCAATTTTGCAAGCTCTTTGACAAATTCAGGATCTTTTTCAGGCTCCTCTTCTTCGGGATGAAACCGAAGATTTTCAAGAAGTAAAATTTGCCCCGGCTTTAAAGCTACTGCCATTTGCTTTACTTCGGGACCAATGCAATCAGGAGCAAATTGGACAGGTTTTTCTAACATTTGAGAGAGTTTTTCAGCTACAGGCTTTAACGTGAATTTTGGATCTTTTTTTCCCTCAGGCCTGCCCAGATGGCTCATTAAAATAAGAGATGCCCCTTGATCTAAAACATATTGAATGGAAGGCAAGCTTGCCCGAATGCGAGAATCATCTGAAATCTGCCCCTCTTTGGTCAGCGGGACGTTGAAATCAACCCGCATCAAAACCCGTTTGTTTTTTAAAGAGAGATCTTTTAGCCCAAGCATTGGCTTTTAAGTCTCTCATGGTTCTTTTTCTTTGTCAAAAAATAAAATCTTTACAAAATGGAAATGTTATGTTAATGATTAGGTCATGTCTGCACGGTTCGAAATTACCTATCCCCCTATTTCAGATCTTCAATTCATTAATAGCGAGATCAGAAGGCGATTTATTCCCGCACACGAGGCATATCATGCGTGCCTTTCAAAGTTTAAGTCCCGTGAGCTGCAAGAAAAGGAAGTAGAGGAGGTGGAGATTAGGGTAAAAATCGTGCATGATTATATCAGGAGCAATTGTAGCGGTTATCTTTTTGCAGAATGCTTTTATACCGATCCGAAAGACGAACAGGTATGGGAAAATGAATTGCATAAACCTGTTTTGTTTGCAAAGAAAGC
>CAZXLK010000046.1:0-4030 GCA_964641775.1 uncultured bacterium
TGGAACCTTCATCCAGACAGTTCAAGATTGGATCCAAAAATGGATGAAAGTCTGATTTTTTTTATAAACAACTTACAAGCTACATAAAAAATAACATTGACTTTTGCAGGAAAAAAGTGAAACATTTTTTCCCATTGTGTACAGCATGAATATATTAAGATAGGGTTTTATGAAAAAGGAAACAATTATCAAATTATCCAGAAGTTTTGAAGAATTGATGCTTACCCAAGATGGTATCGAATGCTGGATGGCAAGAGATCTTCAATTCCTTTTCGAATATGCAACCTGGGATAATTTTTTAGGGGTTATCGAAAAAGCGAAAATTGCATGTAACAATTCTAATCAATTGGTAATTAACCATTTTCGCGAGGTCACAAAAATGGTGTCAGTGGGTGATGCAGCAAAAAGAGTGATCCTTGATTTCATGCTTTCTAGGTATGCCTGCTACCTGATAGCCCAGAACGGCGATCCACGCAAAGAGCCGATAGCATTTGCTCAGAGCTATTTTGCCATCCAAACCAGAAAACAAGAGCTACTAGAAAAACATATTGACAACGTAGAACGATTACTAGCACGGCAAAAACTGAAGAAGACAGAAAAGGAGCTCTCATCTACTCTCTACGAACATGGTGTAGATGATCATGGATTTGCTCGCATACGTAGCAAAGGGGACGAAGCACTTTTTGGAGGAAAAACAACTTGTGAAATGAAGGAGCGACTAAACATTCCAGAGACAAGACCTTTAGCAGACTTTTTACCTATCATTACACTAAAAGCCAAAGATTTTGCAGGGGAAATCACTAATTTTAATGTAAAAAAAGAAGGGTTAAATGGTGAGCCAGCGATTGCAGATGAGCATGTGAAAAATAACCAAGGAGTGAGACAAGTTCTTGTACAGCGGAAGATCTATCCTGAAGAATTACCTGCCGAAGAAGACATACGTAAATTAGAAAGACGGATAAAAAAGGAAGAAAAGCAAATAGAGCTTACTAATTCCTTTCAAAAAGGAGATGGATGATGCAAAGATTTTATATAAGTTTATTGATTTGTGCGGCGATCAGTTCTTCGCTGATTGCAAATGTAGTGAAAGATCCTTGGAAATGAGATGAATACGCAAAGAATTCTGAATCTCAGAAATCTTCGGCAGAAGATTTTATCAGTGCATTGAATTTGAAAGACTTTTCTGTTGTTTTAGATGTTGGATGTGGCGATGGTAAAATCACCGCTGCTATCGCAAGAGCTGTTCCTAATGGCCAGGTTATTGGCATTGATATTTCTCCTTCAATGATAACCTTTGCAAAAGAAAAATATTCAGGTGATTCTAACCTTAGGTTCCAGGTCCAAGGTGCAGCTAAGGTTGATTTTCATCAGACATTTGATCTGATTACTTCCTTTACTGTCATGCAATGGGTTTTAGAACAAAAGCAAGCCTTAAAGGGCTTTGAAAAGGCTCTTAAACCCAAAGGTAAATTGTGTATCCAAATGCCCACAGGTTTACCAATTGCCATGGAACAAACTCTAAATAAGATGATCTTGTCAAAAAAATGGAAAAAATATTTTGCTGATTTTTCTCCTCCATGGAAATTTTATGAGGCAGAAGAATACCGGAATCTCGTTGTTAGTGCTCAATTGAGGATGGATCGAATTGGTACAACTACCAAACACGAAAAGTTCCCATCTAGAGATGTTTTTCAAGGATTTTTACGACAATGGTTTCCCTATTTAAGACCACTTCCTTCTGAATTAAAAGATGCTTTTCTTACAGAGCTAGTCGATGACTATTTACAAATTCTTCCCGTCGATACAAAGGGTCAAGTGAGTTTTATTGTTACCAGACTGGAAGTGGAAGCAAGCAAACCGGGTTGAGAGCAACACGGCAAGGTGCAATTGAATCCTTCTCCAACCTTTTCTATCAAAGGGATTACTTCTTTATATGCCCCAATTTGCAGCTCCTGCATTATTGGGAACTCCTATTACGAATACAAAATAGGAAAAAAAACCTAAAAATCGCGGGCAAACCTAACGAATCCCGCATTGAATATATAACCGCTTCCATACATCCCCTCATAGGTCAAAATGAATGAAAACAGTTTCCGTCGATAAATCGACTCTACGGTAGCGCCACAAAAATGTTGTATCGGAAAGCGAATCGGGATCGAGACAAAAGGCGCTGGAGAATCGACGAAATTGGCCTTCAGGGAATAGGGAAGGATATAGCGATTGACGTATGAAGCTTTTTGTCTAAAAATCAATATCCCTTTTTCAACGAGATCTACTTGTTCCAAAAGATTGATACCCACCTCATTTTGCAGCATATAGGAAACGACAGTTTGAATCACCGTATTCAAAGTCGTAGCTCCGCCGCAAGCTGAGGGAATCACAGGAGGCGCTCCAGTTTCTGTGATACGATCTTCAAAGGTTATGATCGTATCAGACAAGATAAAGGGAAGAATCGAAATTGAGCCGAGTCCTATTTCATAGTTGAGATCGAAGTGAGGCGTCACTTGATAAGAATCATATTTTGCATGGGCAGCCCCTGCCGGAATTCCGGGCAGCTGAAATAGAAAGGTCTCTTCAAAGCCAAAAACCGATTCGTCCACAAGTGTAACTGTCGTTGGCGGCTGCTCTGCAATGTTGCGGATCAACCGATTGTAGTTATAGCTTCCGGTTACAACAAAATTCATCGCCCAATTGCCAAAAATCAATCCGCTATAGACTGTCCCAAAGAAGCTTTGCGTAGCTTGGCTTCCTCCATTTGCTGCAACTTGTAGATCCGTATATGCATACGTTACAGCACCTCCCAAAAGAAGTGATTTGAATCCAATATAATCCAAACCTAAAATGACACCCGCCGTTTTTGTTAGATATGCAGGGAATGCTACGAAAGGTGTATCGATTGCATTTTGACTTTGAAACTGCCCCAATAGGTTCATGGAAAGAGAAATTTTAGGAAACCATGGTTCGAGGGGAGGGAGCCATGGCAGCCGTTTTGGCGAGCCGACTGGATCGTCCTCCTCAACATTTTCCGCTAAAAGAAAATACTCTGCGGGCGGAAGAGGAGCCGGCATTTTGCTGTGTTGGAAATTGTTTTTTTCCTGCTCCAATAATGCAAGAGGAGCTGCCAAAAGCGATCCAGTTTTTCCTCCTCCCTGGTTTGAAACTTTTTTATTGATTACGGTAGCAAGCTGTCCTAAAGAAGATGCAGATAGTGAACACTGATTTGCGATAAAAGCGGCAAGAGCTGATGCAATATTGGATTCCGGTATCAGGGAGAGAACAACAAGCCCTGCGCATGGATCAAATAAAATGAAACTGGTGAAATTGGTACTTCCTACGAGTAAATTCCCAATGCTGATGCCCGTTGGGACGTTGAAAGGGACGACCAAAGCATTGGAAAATTCCCGCGGAGTATAAAGCGCGAATCCGGGGCCGCCATTTACTGTTATGCTGCCAAACTTTTCTGCAAATGCGACGGGGCTTACGAAAATTGCGTAAATTGTGGGCGTCGATGGATAGGAGCCTGGTTGAAAATCGATCGTGATCGATGTGTTGGAAAGATCGAGTCCCATACTGGGGTCAACGGGGCCCGCAAAAAGAGTACCTGCAGCTGTTGGCGAATTCGTCGAATTGATAAAAGTGGGTGCACCCAATACCAATGCTCTGATACTAAAAAGTCCCGGAGCTACGTTGATCGTGCCGTTCGGTTGGACTGTTACCGTATTTGGAATGGAGAAATCCCCGGTAGATCCATTGATTCCGGAGGTCAAAAGCCCCCCTCCCTGCACCACTACCGGGCCAAATACCACACCTGTGCCGGAAAGAGTTGCGCCTGAGTGAATAGTGGTGAGGCCAGTTGAGATACTTCCCGCAATTGCAAGCGTTCCTGCAAGAACATTAGTAGACCCGGTATAGGTGTTGGTGCCCGATAAAATCAAGGTTCCAGAGCCCTGCTGAGTAATCCCTCCCGTTCCCGATATCACTCCGCTAAAAGTAGTTGTGCCGGTGGTATTGAAAATCAATGTTTTCGACC
>CAZXLK010000046.1:4040-10184 GCA_964641775.1 uncultured bacterium
GACCCCAAGACAACTGCCCCCGATCCCGATAAATTCCCAATAGTAGCAGTTGCAGGAGTAATAGCGCTGATATCAAAGGTACCATCAGCGACAATAAAACCATTAGAGTCCAAAGATCCGGAGCCGCTTAGAGCCAATGTTCCTGCACTGATTGTGGTTCCCCCGGTATAGCTGTTGGAGTTAGTGAAAACGAGAGTACCGCTACCCTGTTTAGTGAAACTGCCTGTCCCTGTTATATGGCCGCTAAAAGTAACCGATGGAGTGCTGGTCCCTGCAATCAATGTCTTAGATCCGAGATTGACGGTGCCTGATCCTGATAAATCGCCAATTGTTGTTGACGTTGGGGAAATGCCGCTGATATCAAATGTTCCATTGTCTGTAACGGAGCCGCTCGAAAAAAGCGACCCATTTCCGCTCAATGATAAGGTGCCCGCGCTAATGATCGTTCCACCCGAGTAGCTGCTAGCCTCTGTGAGCACAAGAGTTCCCGTATCGATTTTTGTGATCGCACCGGTACCTGTGATCCCGGATGTAATGGTAAGAGTTTGGCCTGCTGCCACATCGATCATACTAGATGCGCTCGTTGTAGAGACGCTCCTACTTGATGCCATCGTAAAACTGGCTGTTGCTTTTAGCGTCCCCCCTGCTAATGTGAGAGCTCCGCTAGAAATTCCCAAGTTGCTATCGGATGAAACGCTTAAAGTTCCCCCGGAGATCGTTGTGCCATTGTAGGAATTACTGCCACCAAAAACCAGAGTTCCGGCGTTCGTTTTTGTAATGGCTCCATCTCCACTAATTGTTTGACCAATGGTAAATGTTTGCCCGCTTGAAACATCAATTCCGCTTGAACTGCTGGTGGTCGTGACTGTGCGGCTGGCCGAGAGGGTAAAAGAATTTGTCACGCCGAGTGTCCCTCCAGCTAATGTAAGAGCTCCGCTTGAACCTCCTAAATTGCCGTCACTGGAAACGCTAAGTGTCCCAGCATTGATCGTTGTCCCTCCGGTATAGGTATTGGCTCCAGATAAAGTTAAGGTCGCGCTCCCAGCTTTGATCAAGCTGCCTCCCGTTCCACCCCCAATTCCTCCATCTTGTATGGTACCACTAAAAGTTTGGTCACTTCCTTGAACTACTGTCAATGCCTTAGATCCAAGACTGATCGTCCCAGCTCCTGATATCGTATTGATCGATGTGGAGGAAGTAATCTGGCTGATATCGAGTGTCCCAGCGATTGAGACAGAGGAGGAAGAAGCAATCGATCCACTACCGCTCAAGGCAATTGTCCCTGCCGTGATTGTCGTAGCGCCCGTGTAAGTATTGGCTCCAGATAAAGTCAATGTCGAGGCACCTGTTTTTGTCAAATTGCCTCCTGTCCCACCTCCAATTCCCCCATCTTGTATGGTACCACTAAAAGTTTGATCACTTCCTTGATTGATCGTCAGTGTTTTAGATCCTAGACTGATGGTTCCGGCTCCTGATATCGTATTGATCGATGTGGAGGAAGTAATCTGGCTGATATCGAATGTCCCAGCGATTGAGACAGAGGCGGAAGAAGAAATGTCACCACCGCCGCTCAAGGCAAGTGTCCCTGCTGTGATTGTCGTAGTACCTGTGTAAGTATTGGCTCCTGTTAAAGTTAAAGTTGATCCCCCTGCTTTTATTAAGCTGCCTCCCGTTCCACCCCCATTTCCTCCATCCTGTATGATACCGGCAAAAGTTTGATTACTTCCTTGAATGACTGTCAATGTCTTAGATCCTAGAAAAATGGAGGCGCCTGAACTATTTCCTGATAATGTGTTGATCGATGTGGAGGAAGTGATCAGGCTAATATCAAATTCCCCAGATCCGTTGACTATAACAGCATCGGAAAAAGCAATTGCTCCGGAGCCGCTCAAAAGAACTATTCCATTTAGTATGGATGTTTGTCCTGTGTAAGTATTTGCATTCGATAATGTTAAAAAGTGTCCAGCTGAGTTAAATGTTAGTTCTCCAGATCCTGAAATCACTCCTGCTATAGAAGAAGTTTGGTCTGGGGTAAGTGTGATACTTGACGCTCCGTTTAATAATACAAAAGAGTCATTGCTATTTACAGAAGTAATAGTACGGAAGGTAGCAGCAATTCCGTTTCCAATTGTGACGGTTGCCTGAGCGCCTGCTGCTATTATAATTCTTGAAGAACCAGTGCCGCTAAATGCCCCATTAAAATTAAGCTGAGATGGGTTTACTGCTCCCCCTGGATTTGTAAATGAATAACTCGCTGTGCTACCGGCGCCAATATTGTTAGCTCCGATATTCAATGTTGTATTAAATCCAGATACATCTGATGCATTTTGGATCGCGAAAGTGAATAAAACACCTGGACTTACTGTGAGGCTTGCAGTGTTAAAACTATACGTTGGGAGAATGGTAAGGCTTCCCCCATTTCTATTAGTAACAAAGCCTGGATTAGCTACAAAACTGTCTCCCGCTGCAGTGGAATTAAATTGAGGCTGATTGGCTGAACCTACAGCAATGACAATATCGTCGACATTCGTAGTTGGGACGCCGCCTGTCCAATTAGCGCCGGTGTTCCAGTCCGAGTTGATAGTTCCATTCCAAGTTTTAGTGGCTCCAACGAGAATATTTCCAACTAAGAGGAATAGTAATAGCGCTCTTTTCATCAAAGCTTCCAAATTCCACGATAAAATATCCTTTGTGAATAGTAAATAAGAACTTCAAAATACTTTAGTGATGGGGAATATGGCTTCATTGGACCAATAATGAGGGCCGAACTCCGCTTCAAAGTCGAGATCGAGAGGTATTGATATAAATTTTTTTATATTTTAATAATATCTGTCAGAATCATATAATTAACTCTATCTTTTTTCAAATTAAGGATAACAATGAAAACTAAAAAAACAATTATCTCACTCGTCTCAACTAGTCTTCTTCTTTCAAGCTGTGCCACCATAATGCATGGCACAACCCAGTCAATAGGCATATCTACCAATCCCCACAACGCTGAGGTATGGTTAGATAATAGGCTGGCAGGTCACTCTCCAATCATTCTCGAAATGAGCCGGAATGAAAATCACATTGTACGGATCGAGCTAGAGGGATATCAGCCTTATGAACTGACATTCACTCGAAAAATCAGTGGGTGGTGCGCTGGAAACCTAGTTTTCGGAGGAGTTATTGGATTGGTTATCGATGCACTCAGCGGTGGGATCTATACTTTGACTCCTGAACAGGTACAAGTAGAAATGAGCAAAGGCAACGTTGCCTTTTCAAAACAATCAAATGACACATTTATTGCAGTTATCATGAAAGCCGATCCTTCATGGCAAAAAATTGGGGTTATGGTACGTAAAGCGTGAGGGAGTTCCAGCCGATCTCTAAAGAGATCGGCTCCCCTTTCCCTTTTGCGCGTACTTCATCGCGCATGGGAAGAACGGCGATCTCGGCGAGGCTATTTCTCAAGGAAACCTTTTTTCGAAAGTTATGGCCAAATGATTGTTTTTTAATTAACATTTTGATTAAAAAAACTTCCAGAAATAATCAAGTCTGTTAAAACTTGTTTTCATTAATAAATTATTAATATTTTTATTTAAAAAAATCCCATTGTTATTTATTTTAAAAATCAAACTACTAACCCATAGGGTTGTCAATGCAACCTTGACTTTTAAGTAACCTAATAGGTTACAATGGTGCTCTATTTTGGGCACACAGTGACAATCAAGACATTTAAACACAAGGGACTGAAAGCGCTATTCGAAACCGGCATTACAAAGAAGATACAAGCTGCACATGCAAAGAAAATCATTCTGATTTTGGATCGTCTTGATGCTGCTTCAGAGCCAAAAGACATGAATTATCCTGGATCGGATTTCCATGAATTGAAGGGAAATCGAAAGGGTACTTATTCTGTCCATGTGAATGGAAATTGAACAATAACTTTTTGCTTCGATAAGGGTGAGGCTAGAGAAGTAAATTTAGAGGACTACCACTAAGTAGAGAACAGTTATGGTAAAAAGAAGAAAGCCTACTCATCCTGGAGAAATCCTCGAAGAACACTATATCAAGCCTTTGAGGTTGCAGTTATCGAAGCTTGCTAAACGATTAGGAATTTCCAGAAAAACCTTACATGCTATCCGTGCTGGATCGGCCGGGATTACAGCTTCGATTGCTCTTTCTCTTGCTCAGGCATTTGATACGACTCCTGAATTTTGGCTAAATTTACAACAAAAATATGACCTTTGGATCGAGGAACAAGACCACGAAAAAATTACTCCAATTATTAAAAACGGCCAACTTCTTCCAAGCGAGAGGAATATTACAATAGCGGCACACTCAAAGTGAAAGTAATCTTAATTCCTCCTGATCTCTAAAGAGATGGCGTCGGGTGGGAAAAGAGCTGGCATATCAAAAGATTGATTAGGTGCTAGCCGTTCAATAAATAATTGAACTGCTGGATGGTTTTCGGTGATTGTAAAAGCCCTTTTAGAAGAAATCAGCTGAGCTGCATCTTTTGGGTTCATGTTTTGATATTTGATGAGATAGCAAAGAACGATCGTAGCGCCACGCCCTATTCCTGCTTGGCAGTGTACATACACTTTTCTTTGGTTCGTTATTTGGCTTTGGATAAATTCAACTCCTTGATCGATGTCCCTTGCAGAGACAGGGGTTAAATCAGGATTGGGGAGATTTAAAAAGATCACATTTTCCCTGCTCCAATCTTCAGCCGTAGCAGGAACCCCGAAAAGATGGGGCTCTGACTCATGAGGCTCAATCAGTGACAATACTGCCGAATGACCTGATGCGAGCAGATTTTGGAGATGACTTTTCAAAGGGATCGCTCCTAAAGTCAGCTGGGGAGTAATGGAATGGCACCAAGCAAAACTGGGAAAACAAGGAATACTTTGCAACATGAGTCGCCACATGATCGCCACTTCGCTAATTAGCCATTTTCTTGTTTGGGTGGGCAGGAAAAAATATGTGGTTACTAAAATGCTAATGCTAAAAGCAGAGAAGGCTAGCGCTTCGAAGGGTGTCAAGATAGTCGCTGAGAATGCAATGAGAGCAATTGCGCTAGTGGCTATTGCTAAAGCCCAAAAAAATGGGTTCTTGACTATTCTTTGGAAAATGAACGATTCCGGACTTTGGGGAATTGGTCCTGGAGGAAAATAAGGGAGAATAGATTCGTTTTCTAAATAATTAATTTCCATATTTCAATCTAAGGAAGGGAGTTAAACATCGTTCTCTAATTGTGGCTCTAGATTTTCTATGAATCTGGACCAGGAATATTCTCTCCAATCATCACAAGCTTTGGATAAGTAGTAAATTGTCGGGATATTGATGATAACGATAAGTGACTTTGCTACATAACTGTAAGGTGGATTGAGATCGGTTATACTAATAATATACATACCCAAGGCTGAACTTGCCATGAGTGAAAAAAAACATGCTGCAACATTACAAACAGCACGGGCACAGAAATATGACGAAACCCGACGTTCTCGAGGGCATATCGTATTAGCACAAATCATGGGAATAATAGTTGATACCATGTAATACCTATTCGAAGAAAATCAGTTCCGCACGATTTGCTTTGCAAATCGGCGTAGGACGGGAGGAAAGGGACTTTCCCTTTCCTCCCGAACCCTCCTTTCCCTCATTCGTGTACTTCGTCACGAATGGGAAGCCCCAGATCCGCCTATCCCGAGTTTACGAGGGATAAGCGAGGCAACTGCTTGCCTCGCGGGGCGAGATCTGGCTGAGGTCGTTGTTTTGCAAAGCAAAACCGACCGATGCGCGCAGCTGCCGGGCCGGCGATCCTCTCCGGTTTTGCCCTTGGCAAAACATCGGAGAGGATTCGATTCCAGACGAAAGCCACGCAGGTGGCTTGCTTTCTGGCCAATTTTCGGAGAAAATTGAACTGGAATCCTTTCTGGCAGGCGAGGTCTACATCCCCCTTAAAAGGGGGATTCTCGCCTGTCCCGAAAGCCGGTCCCCGCCGGTTTTTGCGCCGCAAAAACATCGGCAGGGACTTCGATTCCAGACGAAGGCCACGCAGGTGGCCTTCTTTCTGGCCAATTTTTTTTGGACAAAAAATGGAACTGGAATCCTTTCTGGCGGGCGAGGTCTACTTTCCCCTTAAAAGGGGAAAGC
>CAZXLK010000047.1:0-10143 GCA_964641775.1 uncultured bacterium
AAGGGAAATTTTTTTCCGAGCCGAAGGCTTGAAGGAAAAAATTTTTCGAAGGGCATAACTTTTTGTGAAGCAAAAAGTGGAGGCCGGGATTATATGTCCCCTCTGCGTTTCTTTGCGCCTTTGCGCCTCTGCGTTAAAAAAAAACTACAAGCCGTTGACAATCCGATGAATGCCATCCTTCACCCGTTCACTCCCAAAGTTGATCAGCAGACCAAGTTTTAATCCTGTTAAACGTAAGTAAGTTAAAAGCTGTGCTTGATGAATCTGATGTTCCATTTCGGTGGCTTTTACCTCAACAATCACTTTATTATCCACTAAGATATCTAGGAACAATGGGTCTCTGATTGTCACGTTCTTGTAGTTTACAGGAACCATCACATGTTGCTGAATGGATACCCCTCTCAACGAAAGTTCCTGACATAAAGAACTTTGATAGATGCCCTCTAATAGCCCTGG
Organism: uncultured bacterium; assembly: GCA_964641775.1. GTDB lineage: Bacteria > Chlamydiota > Chlamydiia > Chlamydiales > SM23-39 > CAIPFQ01. The sequence goes on from CAZXLK010000047.1 coordinate 457, forward strand.
ACCTCCCAAGACCTTATGTACTTCAATCGCAGCACCAATGATCTTATGAGTAATCTCATTTGCCATAAATGGGATAGAAGCTTACTAAAAATCTTAATTCATTGGGATAGATTTCTATGAATAGAATATTAGGGGCCGGAGGGCCCCTGGGATTAGACTACTTCGGCGGGGGGGAGGATTTGCTCTTTTGGAGCGGGGAGGCGGTTTCGTCTTTTTGGGACGGTGATGTCGGCTCCCATCTGAGAGGCCGATTTATAGGTGTTTAGGATTTGGGTGAGGAAACCGTCTTTTTCCCAACGGGCAAACCAGCGGTGAGCTGCCGATTTGGTAGCGTAGGCCGAGTCTTTGGGAAGCATGCCCCACTTTTGTCCCGTAAAAAGGACGAAAAAGATGGAGTTTACAACCGATCGCCAAGGCGTATGCGGCTTGCCGCGCGAACGCTTCGCCGGCTTTGGGAACAGCGGCTCTAAAAGTTGCCACTGTAAATCTGTTAAAGGCTCGTAGTGTGCCATGTTTGATTATCCTTATATTTTGTTAATTAAAAATGGTTTTTTTTCATCTTTGTCTGGCTTCTCTTGGAAATTTTTCAGCCGGCTTTCTATGGCCGATTTTTGTTCGGCTGTCATCGCATTGGAATTCTGTGCAAGAGATGCTAATTGCGCTATGTCTAGGCCTGTCTTATCTGCAAGTCCTTGCATCTTAGACTCTAAGAGCTTCTTCATCTCAATAGTCTCAGCAAATGCCTCTTTTTGGACTTCCGGATCGCCTGATTCAAGCTTGCCCTTAATGTCTTTGATAAAATTGACCGTCTCATCCATCAAATTCAGGACCTTATCCTGAGAGGAGACTTCCGGGTTGTCAAATAACTGAGCCAGCGTTTTTAGGTAATTATCGTTTTTAGCGCTCATATCTTTCCTTCTTTTATATAATTATTATATACATTTATTAATTAAATGTAAATAAAAATTTTCAATTAATAAGATTTTAGGGATTAGATAATTAAATGGATATTAGAAGAAGGTCCAACGCTTCTTTTGGGGGGGGATCGGCGGAGAAGCAAGGTCTGGCTGTGAAAGTCTTTGATAGAGGCCTTCTTTTATCATGAGGTCCGAAGAAGAAAGGTCTTGTTGGCCTCTAGAAGGAAAATTTCGTCTCACGTGTAATGCCGAATCCTTTTGAACCTGATTCCTCTTGTCATAAGCTACTTCAGAGGCAGCCAGAGAAATGCCCGCGTTGTATAGATCCTGCGCGAAGGATGCATCATCTTGGTTGTAGTCAAGTTTGCTCAGGAAGTCTTCGTCTTTTTTATCCAATTTCACAGCTCTCTCTTGAAGAGAAAGACGATACTTCGGTCCGTTTAAGGATAATTGCTCGGCGCTGGGGTCTTCCGGTAATTGCTCGGGCTTGGGGTTGTAGCTATCATAGTCTACGACGGGCACCGCAATACTAGGTTCGTCCTGAGAAAGATCCCTGTCTTGGTCTAAGGGCTGATCGGGTTTTCCCTGTAATTGCTCGGGCTTGAGGCTAGCTTCTACCGATATCTCCTCGGGCTCGGGGCTGGCTTTGGCCGATAATAAATTGTCTTCTTCTCTTATGCCTTTTCTTACGGTTGTAAGACTTTCTGTGATAAGACTTTGGAGTTTTTGGTCATATCCCGGTATTTCTAAAGATTCTAAGGCCGAAGGGATGATAGCGTCATCAAGTAAGTTATGCATGTTGTAGACGATGAATTCTTCCATAGAGGTTCCTTTTTTATCGGCTCCTCTTCCCTCTACTCTTTCTGCGTAGAGGCCATGATCGTGGAATAATAGATCCCCAACTTCATCGGCATAAATTCCTGTATATGGGTCTTTACCATAGTTTTGAGTTTGAAGATGGGCAAGGGCAAACTTTCTTGCCAGGTTCGCTTTGGAACAACGATCTCCATCAATGTTAAAACTTAGTAATGTTTGATTCGCAAAAATCACGGCAGTAAATACCGCAAAAGTATCGAGATTATCCAGGCTATCTTTAAGGCTTTGTAAGTATCTGATTCGCTTCTCAAGCTCTTCAATGTGAAGGCCTAAATGAGGCTCCTCTTTACGAAGAGTTTCCAGAATTTCAGTTTGGGCTTTTAACTGCTCTTCTATTTTTTCAAGTAAATCTTCCTTAAATTCTTCCGATTCTTTGATATTGTTTTTTGCATATTCAAGGTCATTCTCTTCTAAATCAAAGCCGGGTAGGACTTTGGAACTATAATCTTCTGCAGAGATTCTATGAAGGGCAATGGGCCATTGGTTTGGGATATAGAGGGGCTTATCGGCTTTATGGGGGCGGTTTGAAGCAACACCCTCTTCATATCTATCCTGTTCAGAATGTAAGCGCTTGGAAATAATGTTAATATCTTTGACTAATTGTTTGAGGCCCTCATCATTTTTTGATTCAGCCTTTTTGCTTAAGTTCCTTAAGCTTAGGTGTTTAAAACGAGGTACTGGTTTTCCGTCATTGACCCCTGGAATGCTTTTTTCTACCTTGTAGGAGATGATTCGAGTTGTAAAATTGATCTTCATTCCTACATGTTCGGGGGCCTGACCAGCTTCAAAATAGTTGGCTCTGATGGATTCATGTACCTTGTCACAAAGGGCAATTGTGTCGTCATGGAGATTGTTTTCTTTCTCGTTCCCAGGTTTCATAACCGAATAGCCATGGTAGCTCCTATAAAGCCTAAATTCCTTAGGCTCTGAGGGTTGAATATTTTTCCCAGAAGGCGCAAACTCTTGACACTCAACGGGATGGCCGTATATGGCACTAGGTACTAATACTGATTCTTCTATGTCCATATGTTAATTATACCATAATGATAAGGGAAAGTAAATAAATAATTAAAAGTATAATAATGGGATAATAAAGATAGAATAACGGGATAATTAAGGTATTGTAAATATAATTTAAATATGATAAGATATGATTAGAAGGCGAAAAAGAGCTTAAAGGCTTTAGGCTCTAATAAGCGCCAAGTATAAGTAATATTAAAAGGAGAATAAAATGTCAGTTTCTTGGGATAAGTGGAATACAGATATGGATACCTTGCAGACGGATATCGATAATCAGGTAGCCGCTGCGAAACAGCTTCAAAAAGATATCGATGATTATAAAACTCAGGCTTTAGGCGAATTGCAAGCAGCTATTAATAGTGGGAACTATGATAGAGCTTTTGCGCTCCTTTTTTCAATGATCTTTATGTCGGTCGATAATCGTTTCAATGACCAGTGGCGATTAATCGGTACCTCTATGTCTACTTCGGCAGGAGAAACCAATCTTTTAAACGATTTGAAAGACCTCTCATCCGGTTCGGTTTCAGGAGTAGCTGATCCTATTGGTACTGCTAAAAATGCTTCTCAGGCATTGATCGATAAGCTAAGCCCTCTAACCACAGGCGATTATACAAACGACGGCTTTAATAGTGATGATATCAATCAGATCATAGGCCAGTTAAAGAATTTTCAAACTACGTTGAGTACCGATTTTGGCGATGGCAAATTGGCAGACTTTTCTGCAATGCAAAGTGCCATTAAAGACCCAAATGACACAAACCATGATAAAGCAGTTGATGCCATAGATTCTTTCCAAAAGACATTTTCGGCGTTAACTACGATTACTCAAAACTATAGCGCAGCCCTTAACCAAGATGCTTCTTTTGTAGGAACCCTGCAAAAGGCATGGGAGACTGCTATCGGTAACATGGGAATGGACAACATCCATACCGAAATGACAAGCATTAACAACCAAATCAGTAGGTAACCAATGTCATCAGTCGTATTAGCAGCAGGCATCGCTGCATTGCAAGATGCCAACTGGACAGCCAAAAACGATGAGGCAATAAATGCCCTTGAAGTTCTGGCTCCTGCGAATTTAAGCCTCAATGAGAGCTATTCGGAGCTGGTTACCAAAGATGCGTATCAGTTTCAGTTGGATACAGTTCTAGCAGGACACGACCCTACAAAAGGGGCGATGGCCGCAGCTGATAGCATCAAAAAAAATAAGGACCAAATGGAGTGGGACTTAGATATTAGTAAGATTCAGACCTTATTGGAAAAGGCGAAATCGCAGATTAAATTCTTGAGCCAAAACGAAGCGAATATTTTTCAGGTTGCTGAAACGGTAAAAGAAGTAATAGATACATTAAATTCATTAATTAGAAGGGGAAGGTAATATGTCAGGCTTAGCAGTTTTTATTAGTGGTGTAAAAGCAAGTATACATTCAGGAACTAATTCTTTGATTTCTGATACTGAGTATAATGATGTAGTCATTCAAGGATCTAAAGACCTGGCAAATGCTTATATGAAGGGACAATCTTCATTTGGGGTTGAGTTTGGCAATGGTGTCGGGAGACAGACTCTTCATCAGGCTATTTGGAGAATGACACACAATGACCCATACCTTACGCCGAAGGTGTTTTTTGAGTCAATAGATCAGATCCCAACCGATGCTTGGAGCATTGAAGAGGCATCTGATGCGCTAGGTGCTCTTTCTACTCTTGCAAATGACGATGAGTTTAAAAATAAGCTCACAGTTTTACAATCTAGACTTAGTACTATTTCTGGATCCAGATCAGCTACGCAAGCGCAAGAAAGCACTCGCCTGGAGACGGTATCTAGACTGCAGCAGAGTATGATGCAAAACGATACGACTGCAAGCCAGCCTGCAATTACTGCAGGAGAGGCTGCAACAGGTGCTTGGGCAACAGCAATCCAGGTACAGTCACAGATTTACGTATAAATTAAGAAAATATTAAGGAAAAAAAGGGGAAATTATGACTACAAGTACAAATAATAACGTTGGAAGTATCCCAGCTAGTAATGCAGGAAGTTACGTTCTTCCATCCAATAATGCCTATTGGCTCCTACAGGCTTTTTCTCAAATCATAGACTATGATTCTGAGATGCAAAAGCTTGCAACTGAATATCAGCAAAAGTATGCCGATGTCATGATGGGCGATGGTAAAGATAAAAAAGGATTTATTCAATCTTGGTCCGAGTTTAATATTAATTCGGCCGAAGAGAGTAAACAAGCAATGATAAAAGAAGCCATAGGATTGGGGATTGCTGCGGGACTAAGTGGTGTTGGCCTACTAGCAGGTGGTGGTTCAGCGCTTTATAACCGATACACAGGTGGTGCTGCAGCGGAAGCAAACCTGACTAAAGCAAATGATATGCATGGGATGCTGAAAGTAGGGCCCCAAGGCAAGGCTGACATAGTAGTGGAAAATTTAGTGCCACAAGAAGAACTGGCAGCCAAGAACGCTTTAAAATCGGCAAATATCGAAGCTCTTGATAAACAGGCTGCAAGAGATGCTCTCGAGCATCTTTCTCCAGAAGAACACGCAAAAGCATTAGAGAGTTTTGAAGCAGAAATTGCCCGAAGACAAAACCGGGTAGATGGTTTTGACAGGCAGCACAACTCTAGAATGCAGCTCGTAAACACTGGAAGCACCACTGGAAGTAACGGTGGTCAAGCTATTGCTAAAGGTTATGCTGCGGATGATTCTGCAGAAGCCGGCAAAGATAAAGCTTATGGTGAAGTAGAGCAGAACGCAATTTCTATGATGAATGACAATAACTCTAAATGGGCAAATAATTCTCAGTCTCATAGAGAGGCGATGTTGTCTACTGCTCAAGGGCTTGCACAAGCTCTGCAGGCAACTGCCGGTCGTGTTTAATTGTTAAGAATTCGTTAAGTGTGCGTAGGGCTGCTAGTATTCTCCGGCAGCCCTATTTTTTTATCCTAAAGTTTTTTGATCACAACAGATTCTTGAGGCAATTTTTTCACTAGATTTTTTGGGTCTAAAATCAGATCGTTTTCAGATATTTTGAATGGTTGGGATGAAAGAACGATGAGATCTCCAATCATTAAATTTTCTTTAACTTCAATAAAAGTAGCTGCGGGGTTTTGGCCAAGGGGCTCATTTTCTGTTTCCAAATTGTTTGGCGATCTATCTTCCGGATAATGAATGGCAAGGCCCGGCTTTGAGCAGGCTATGGCAAAAAGACTATGCTCCAGATCAAGAAAAAGAAGAGAAAAATCAAAGGGGTGTTTGAGAGGCGCAAAAGAGTCGTTTAAAGATTTTAAAAATGTGGGAATTGGGTGGGAGGGAAAATTCGATGCGGCAAAACGGACCATTCCTTTGAGCATCGAGGCGAAAAAGGGGGCTTCAGGACTTGGGTTTTTTGGCTTAGATAGAAGAATTCCGAACCTATTTGGAAGAAGGGAGAAAAAATCTAAAGAGCTCCCATCCTCGGCATTAACCCCTATTTCCAGGCCGGCCCAATGGGGGATTTCTAGAGGAAAAGGGGAGGATGGGGCCTTTTGATAGGTCAATTTCTCAAATTCGGTTAAATCGGCAATAAAATCGACCATATTGGCATACCTTTTTTTAGGGTCGATTTGAAGGGCCTTGGTTAAGATCTTTTGCAGCCCGGGATGAAGGAAATGGAGCTGGATAGCCCCTTTAGCCATATGGCCTAAAAAAAGCTCATAGGCAATAAGACCCAGGGAAAAGATATCGGTGCCAAAGGATACCGATTCGGGATGCTCTCTTTGTTCAGGGCTCATGTAATGGGGGGTGCCGGCCATTATTTTGGCGGCCTCTTTTTCATTGATAAAGGCAGCGATTCCAAAATCGATTAGTTTGATTTCGCCCGAGTCTGTGATCAAGATGTTACCCGGTTTTAGGTCGCGGTGGATGATCCCTTGGGAATGGAGGTGGGCAGCGGCATAGGCGATTTGTAAGACGATTTGAAGAGCTTTGGCGTTAGTTAGAGACTCATTTTGGATAAATTGATTGAGCGAGATTCCCTGAATAAACTCCATGGCAATATAAAAACCATGGTCATAAGCCCCTAAGCTATAAAGCTTTACGATATTAGGATGAGAAGTTGCCTTAAGTATTTTACCCTCTTTTATCTCTTTATTCTTAAGGAACTTAGGTAGCATTACCTTTATGAGTACTGTTTTTTTAGTTTTTGGGTGAAGGGCTAAATATAGAAGGCTCATCCCCCCTTTTTTAAATAGCCCTTCGATTTTATAGGGGCCAATGAATTCAGGTAGGTCTTCTTCTTGGATAGCTTCCATATTTTGCCTTATATGGGTCTAGGTTGATCCTGGCAATTATTATCTTATCCCAATAATGGAATAATGGGATTAGAAACTATTTAAAATTTATTTGCTTTATGTTAGAATAAAGTTAAGGAATAATAGATTTATTAATAAAAGGTCCATATGAGTATTATTGATATTGCAGGTCAAGTTACAGATAAGATCCGTGACAGTATGGCGGGTAGGCTAGATCCAGATAATGGAGTTCTAGTTTTAGGCTCTGATTTGCAAAAGAAGATTGCAAACGAACAGGCTCAAATCCAGCAGGACCAGGATGACATTGCCAAGCTTCAAGCACAGCTAAAAACCCTCTCGGATAAGGACCCCCAAAAAGCGAAAATTCAATCAGAGATTTGGGCAAAATTGCATGATATTGGAGCCATAAATAGAACCCTTGCCCAAGATATCATAGATGAACAGACCCAAGAATATCAGCCCCTCTTTGATCAAATTGCAAGCGATCAGGCCAAAATTGACCAAGATCACGCCGACATCGCAAATCTTGAAGCAGACATCAAAACCCTCAATTCAAGCTACGAAGGCGACGCTAACAAAGCTATGGGTGATATCTTTGCAATTTTAGCAAAAGCAAAAGATATCCTGGCCCAGCAAGATGATATCAAAGCATGCGCAGAAAAGCTCAAAGATTCAGAAATATATGGATCGCTTGCGAATGCCATTTTAGCTTGCTACGGCGAGCTGGATGCTATTTCTCAGACCCTAAAGAACGACTCTCAAGCCGATCTTGCCGTAAAGTCTCAAGAACAAAAGCGAGTTGGGCAGTATCTTAAACACTTAGTTTCAGCTCTTCTCGACAAGTATGAAATACAAAAATTAAGCATTTCGATCCAAAAAATGATCGATAACGACGCCGATTCGTCTGAGATTAATGCTCAAATGAGTCTTTTGCAGGACAAGCGAGATGATCTCGATTCTCATCTTAGCACTGTATTTTCGATGATTGATGATGATATTCAACAGTACGCTCAAGATAGAGACGATGCCGATCTCGATCAAAATGGAATCCGTTGGTTCGATTATTTAGCAGTATGGAATGCTCCTAGCCTCGTTTCCCGAAATAGCCATGATGGTCATGTCATCGACAATAAAAATAGCCTTATTTCCAAAAATGAAGACATTAAAGCTGCTTTGATTGGGGAATTCTCTCTCAATATGTCCGCTTTCCAAGATATCAATATAATGCTCCAATTAATCTTAAAAAAGATTGCAAAACTTAGAGAGCTAGAACTCGATCCTAAAAAGAATGGTCAATCGATTTTGGCTTTAGGTAAAGAGATCATGACCCTTTTTGTTCAAGTCATGGGACTCATCGACCGAATTCAAGAAACTGTAATGAGGAAAAAATCTTCAAATGAAGAGCTAATGGCAAAAGCTACAAGTAGAGCTTCTGAAATGTCAATGCACAGCTCAATGACCCAGGAAAAAAAGATCCAACAAGATACCGAATATCTTTCTTTCATGAACACTTTTCTCAATGTTACGAAATATGTCCTTATGGGACTTGCTTTACTCTTTGTTCCAGGCGTTGGTGGATTTTTAGTAACAGCAGCTCTCATTGGACTCGAGCTTGGCGGAGTGACAGATAAACTCGTTAATGCCCTAAAACCGATCATGGGAGAAATTGGCGCAGAAGTTTTTGTAACTGCTCTTGAAGTGATTGCCACAATGGGTGGAGGCGCGGCTATTGATATGGCATTGAAAGCTGCGATGAAAAACGTGATTGCAGCTCTTGGTGAAAACTTTGTAAGACAAGCTGTTCAAAATGCTGCAAGAGAAGCAGATGTTGCACTTTCGCAAGAAGTAGAAACATTTGTTACGGATGCTACAAAACAGGCAGCAGAGATGGCCGCGAAAAAAGCAGCTATCATGTACATGAGACAAAATGGGATGAAGTTAGTTCTTGAAATGCTTTCTCAGACAGCCAAAGGAAATCTTGGTAGTGCTACTGATAAGATGATTGAAAATGTGATGCAAACGGCTGCAAAGGATGCCGCTGATCAGGTAGCGAAGCGCTCAATTCAATATATCGAAGAGAATGGAAGCCAGCAAGTTCTTGAAGCATTTGAAAAAAATGCGATCACAAGAAAAATTGTTTCCGATGCGAATTCAGTAGCTGATTCTGTGATGGGAGAATCGGGTGTTGCAAAAAATGTGAACCCAGATTCACCTTTTCTTTCAACTGCAGGTAACCGAGGGTTATTGGCGGCAGGCTATGGAATGCTTGCTAACAACGTCCCTATAGATCTTGCAAAATCAATTCATGGAAATTCAAAGGATAAAAGCTTTGATGATTTAATGAATACCCTCCAAATGATTGAAGGAATTCTTGCTGCAATTATGCAAGCTTGGGGAACTGGTCTAGGTAGACAATTATCTGGCCTAGCATCTGACGCTCAAAACATGCTCATGAAAGGCTCGAACTATGCAATGGCTATATCAGAAGGTACTAATACCTATGGTAATGCCACTTCTGCAACTACAAAATATAGTGAAGCAGATGCAGTAGCAGAGGTGCAAAAGATCAAAGCGGC
>CAZXLK010000048.1:0-10137 GCA_964641775.1 uncultured bacterium
ATCCCCTACTTTCATGACATAATATTCTAGTGATTCCCTTAAAACAGGAAGATCGAGCGTTTTTTCACTTGGAATTTTCAGCTTTTGCCCAACTTTTAAAAAACTCGATGGCAGTTGGTTGAGCTTGATGATCAGATCGACCCTTGTGTGATAGGCCTTGGCAATTTTTTCTAGGGTATCTCCTTTGTGAACTTCTACTTCTAAAGCAGCGCTCTGTTGAGGCAAGCCGGCTGGCGGAGGAGCTTTTGCAATTACAACAGGTGTTTCAACAGCAGTTGGTTTTTCATCTTTTTGCTGCGGAAGAACAAAAAGAGGGGCAGGGGGCGGTCCGACTGCTAAAGAGGGCGGCTCTTCAGGGATTTCAATGATTTCCGGAGCCTGAAGTTGAGCAATACCCGCCCTTTGAGAGGAAGGCTCATCTTTTGTCGTCATTGCCGTAATGAAAAGCAAGACGAGAAGTACGGCATTGACACACACTGCCGAAATGATTATTTTTTTCCGATCCATTTTCTGATCTCCCCTTTGAATGTATCGCCCCTTTCTTCGTAACTCATAAACTGATCATAGCTTGAACAGGCCGGTGAAAAAAGAACAGTATCTCCCGGCTCGGCAACAGTCCTGGCCATCCCCATTGCCTCTACAAGTGTTGATCCTTTTTCCATCGCCAGAAAATCCGCCAGCTCCCGCTCCATTTTATCTTTCGATTCGCCGAAAACAATCAGTTTTTTTACCTTGCCCCGAAATGGCTCAATCCAAGAGGTATACGTCGACCCTTTGTCTACGCCTCCTGCAATCAAAACAATCGGCCCTGCAAACATTCTTACTGCATGGAGCACCGCTTCTACATTTGAAGCTTTGCTGTCATTATAATAAGAAACGCCGTCAATTTCAGCCACCCATTCGATGCGATGGGGCGGTTTTTGAAAACTTTTCATTGCAGATTCCACATCTTCAATATTGCAAAATGCACTAAGCGCCCTAGCCGCAGCCTCAGCACTATTTTCAATCACTTCTCCCTCAACACCAAAATTTCTTCTTACTTGCCCCGATACAAACAATTTCCCCTCCGGCTTCAAACACTTTGCTATCCTCAATTTTGCCCCGGCATATTCATCCATCGAAACATGCCAATTCAAATGATTAGGTGTCAGATTCAAAATCACCGCCGCATCAAAGTAAAGTAACTCCTGCATTTTTTCCAGCTGAAAAGAACTTAACTCAACAACCAAAATATCATCCCCGGGACAAAGTGCATATTCACACACTGACACTCCCACATTTCCAAGAGCTACCGCCTTCATCCCCGCCTCTTTCAAAATGTGCGTTGTCAGCATGACCGTCGTCGTCTTCCCATTTGTCCCCGTCACCCCCAAAACCCGATTTTTTTCCAGATACCTAAACCCCAGCTCCACATCGCCAATTACCTCAACCCCGGCATCCCTCACTCTTTTCACTACCGGATGATCCAACCGAATCCCCGGAGACACCACCGCCAAATCAAATTCCTTAAAGTTTAATTCTTCCCCTTCCCCAAAAACCTCAAAATCTTCCGATTCTTTCACACTCCGATCGCTAGCTGCTACATCATAGCCCTTAGCCCTCAAAAGCTTCGCCGCCGCCTTCCCGCTAATCCCAAATCCAATTACAAGGGCCTTCATGCAAAAAAAGGATATCAGATTACTGTCATTTAACAAAAAAAATGAAAAAAACATTGAGTGAAAATTTTATTGGAAAAGATACTTTTTTTTCAGTTACTCTTTCGATTTCTTTGGTTTGAGAATGAGCAATGCTGGGTTAAGCGATTACATTGTTTTTGTAGATGAAAGTGGGGATCATAGTCTTGAATCGATTAATCCTCGTTATCCAATTTTTGTTCTACTATTTACTATCTTTGAAAAACAACACTATGTTCAAAAAGCAATGCCTGCAATATCTAATTTAAAAATCTCAACATTTGGTCATGATCTCATTATCTTTCATGAACATGAAATTCGAAAAAAAATTGGACCATTCCGAAAGTTAAATTTTCCTGAGCGAGAAACCTTGATGACATCACTTGCTTCTTTGGTAGAAGAGATGGATTTTTCTTTAATCCCTATTATTATTGACAAGCATAGAATGAAGGAAATAGGGCCTGATTCAACCCATATTTATCATCTTGCCATGCAAATCGGTCTTGAAAAATTATATCAATTTTTACGTGAACATAATCAACATCAGCATGATACGCATGTGATTTTTGAAGCGCGTGGCCGAATAGAAGATCAAGCTTTAGAACTGGAATTTTTACGTATTTGCTGTGGGAATAATTCACTACAAGAAAAATTGCCCTTTGAGATTGTTATTGCTGATAAAAAGACAAACTCTGCAGGATTGCAAATTGCTGATTTAGCAGCTCGCCCAATAGGACTTTCCATTTTAAGACCAGAGCAAATCAATCGTGCTTTTCAAGTCTTTGAAAATAAATTATATGGAGAAATTTCTTCTTTACCCATTAAAGCGAAAGGCCCCAAGGTAGTCCTTGAGGCTCAAACGCCGGTAGGGTAGTCCCGACCCACTTATGGCTTCAATTTTACATACTTTATTTTTTTTTGCAATTTATGAAGCTCTTTCAGGCACTTTTTGATATTGATTCCCTTGCCAAGAACTCCTTTGAAGGGGTCTCCCTTTTTTTGGAGTCTTTGGGGGACGTTTTCGATGGTAAATTGAGAAGGGTCTAACTTGGCATTGACCTCATTCCAAAAAAGAGGGGTGGCGACCGTTGCATCTTGGACTCCTCTGGCAGAATAAGGGGCAATGACGGAGGCGAGTTTTTGGTTTTGGTAAATGTCAATGTAGACTTTCCCTTTTCGATTGGCAGGCTTTCTTTCAAGGGTTGTGATGTCAGGCAGCCTGGAATTGACCATTTTCGCAATGGTCAAAGCAAAGCTTTTTACCTCTTCATATCCATATTTTCCCCCAAGCGGAATATAAATATGGAGCCCTTTAACCCCGGAAGTTTTGCAAAAATTAGCAATTTTACAATCGTCCAGAAGTTCATGCATATTTTGCGCTACTTTCACAGCCTGTTTGAAATGGCCTGGCGGCGGATCTAGATCCATCACAAGATATTGGGGTTTTTCCAGATTCTTATAAGTGCCCAGGTAAGGATGAAGCTCTATGGAGCCCAAATTGGCAAGATAAAGCAGGGTATTGGGATTTTGAATGAGAAAGTATTTGATCGTTTTATCGGTGTGCCGAATGGATGCGGTTTTCACAAAAGTGGGAAGATCGGGTCCGCTCTCTTTTTGAAAAAAGGGTTTAAATGCCACTCCATTGGGAAATCTTTTAAGAGAAACGGGATGATCTTTGAGATAAACTAAGATATAAGGGGCAACCTTTGCATAATAAGACATCAAATCCCCTTTTTTTAGTTTCTTTTTGGGAAAATAAATTTTATTAAGATTTGTGAATTTTAACATATTCCCTCTTAATCTCTCTGGGACCTTTATCGAGCCTTAAGCCTTTAAAGATCGGTATTCGCAATATCCCTTCTTGCGTCCATTCTTGAAATTCCACTTCGCAAACGAGTTTTGGCTTGATCCAGGTAGCTGGCGTATTGGTCTTTGGTGTTTTAGCAAAAGGGCAGGCTTTGGTTTGCAATTTTTTCATCTTCGTATACGTATCTGCTAAAAGTTTTTGATTAAATCCTCCCCCTACATGCCCTGCATAAATCAGTTTTCCCTTTTCATAGATTCCAATCAGGATTGAGCCAAAGTGTTTGCGGCTAAGTTTTGGAGCCGTAAAGCCACCGATCACAAACTCTTGTCTTTGTTTTGCTTTTACTTTTAGCCATTCAGAGCTTCTTTTAAATCGATAGGGACTATCGATCTTTTTTGCGATAATCCCCTCAAAACCCTTATCTATTGCCCTCTTAAACTGAACAATCCCCTTGCCAATGACAAAAGTATTGAATTTCACATGCTTTAAAGATCTCTTCATCAATTTTGCTAATATTTTTTTTCTTTCGATCAAAGGGAGTTTCGTTAAATCTTTTCCATTCAAAGTAAGGATGTCGAAGACAAAAAAATAGGGCGTCCCTTTTCTATTTTTTTGAAATTGCTGCATCATTTGAAAATCGGACTTCCCTTTTGCATTGAAAATGACAAGCTCGCCGTCAATCACAAATTTTCCGGGGAGTTTTTTTAGCTCTGCTATGATCTGGGCAAACCTCTCATCAAAAAGTTGCATATTGCGCGAATAGAGATGAACCGTTTGATTTTTTGCGGCAATGGATCGGTATCCATCCCATTTCCATTCAAAAAGCCACTCTTTGTCATCAAAGGGCGCATCGGTCAAAACTGCAAGCATCGGTGTGAATTTCATGCGGCTTTTTTACGTTTTTTCTTCTTTCCTGCATGCTCTTCCAAGCTCATCTTCAAAAGCGACATGATATCTTCAGCTTTTTTCACACGTATCTTTTTTTCTTCCCGAATCGCAATTTTTTCTCCTTTGGCCTTTTTCTTGATCACTGCTTTGACTTCATTGACATAGGTATCTGAGTAGCGCTTGGGATCAAAGGGCTCTGTAAGCTGATCAATCAATTTTAAAGCAACTTCGATCTCTTTGGCAGCAATGGTTTCTTTTTTAGGAATTTCTAATCCTTTGGGATCAATCACTTCCGTTTCATATCGAAGTTGATAAAGAAGAAGGGCCGAATCATGGGGTTTGATGATCCCTAAATGTTCGTGATGTTGAAAAACGAATCTCCCAACTGCCACTTTTTTCGAGCGTCTTAGAGCCTCTCTTAAAAGAATATAGGCTTTTGCTGCCCCTTTCTCCGGCTCCAGATAGTAGGGCTTTACATAATAGATGGGATCAATGTCTGCCGCATCTGTAAAGTCTAAAATTTCAATGGTTTTGGTCTTTTTGATATTTGCCTTTTGAAAATCTGCCTCCGTTAAAACAACAAAATCCCCTTTTTCATACTCATAACCTTTGACAATCTCTTCCCAAGGAATTTCTTTTCCATCCGCTTTACAGATCCTCGCATAGCGAATCGGCGACATGTCTTTGGCATGCAGCAGTTTAAACTTCAGCTCGCGGCTCTTGCTTGCGCTATATAGCCGCACAGGTATATGGATTAGCCCAAAGCTAATCGCCCCTTTCCAGATGGACCTCACCCCTGACTCCTTTTTTCTTCTTGAAATCAGATCCCCAAAAAAACTACAAGTATTAGCATGAGAGAATTAAAGAACCTTTTTCAAAAAAATGATGACTGGGTCAAAAGGCGCCTTTCCCAAGACCCCGCCTTTTTTAAAAAATTGGCATCAGACCAAGTGCCAAACTACTTATGGATCGGATGTTCCGACAGCAGGGTTCCTGCGAATGAGGTCGTGGGCCTTGAGCCGGGAGAGCTTTTTGTCCACCGCAACGTGGCAAATATTTTCCCTCATACCGATTTCAATTGCCTCTCCGTTTTGGAATTTGCGATCAAAATCTTAAAAATCAAGCATGTCATTGTCTGTGGCCATTATGGCTGCGAGGGCATCAAAGCTGCCATGCAAGACCATCAGCTTGGCCTTGTCGATAATTGGCTCCGTCACATTCGAGACATTTATGCCGCATCCAAAGAAGAGCTCGATCAAATCAAAGATCCAAAGAGCCGCTCGAATCGACTCGTAGAGCTCAACATCCTCCAACAAGTCCTCAACGTCTGCCACACCACCATTGTTCAAGAAGCTTGGGACAAAGGGCAACCCCTCTTTGTTCATGGCTGGGTCTACGAAATGGAAACAGGCAAACTCAAAGATTTAAATTGCTGCATTTCGAGCATCGATCAGGTCGAGACCATCTATAGAATCCGCAAATAAATGGAGGGGTCCTATTCAAGAATCCATTTTTTATTTTTTTTGATTTCATCATACATGGCATCAGGAGCCAAATCGATCTCACCGGGCCAAGTAACAGCTCCATGATCCACATATACTTGATTAAAGAGATCAATATCTCTCAATGCTTCAAATACACCAGCTTCCTTACTCAAGACAAGTTTAGACATATCTACTTCCCCGGAAGTGCCATCTACGAAGTGTACTTCTAAACAATAGTTTGTTAATGGCTTAACGCTAACAACGCGCCAAGGCATCGAAAAACTTAATCCAGAGGTGGGATTTTCAGGAGGGGTTTCCTCATCTCGCATAATTTCCAATCCTTTATTAGATCATCTCGATGCTGAAAAGCCCATTCTAATATTAATGCTAATGCTCTTCTCGGCATTTTTCCTTCTATTACTTTTAAAGTGTTAATATCAATTATTACCTCAAAGCTTCCATAAAGCGCATGAAAATGAGGCGGCGCATGATCATTCCAGAACATTTGTATTAAAATTCCATAAAAAGTGCAAATCGTTGGCATGATTCCTTATCTTTAAGTGTGAAAAATAAAGGATTCAACCAAAAACGATCATTTTTTTTCTACAAATAATGCTTTTTATGCTACTTGTGGCTTAAATAGGAGTTATCTATGGCTGCACCGCTTCCCAGCGATCCAGTGAGTAAGGCCTTCAATCAGATAGAAAGACTTGTAGATGAAGAGGATTGGAGCGGCCATGATTTGGACAAGAAAATTTCACAAATTAGAGAAGATGTTTTAACATCCTCACACTTAAGTAAAAACGAAACAGCACAATTGGACCAAATGATCCAGAGTCGTAGGATCTACCCCACCATTCAGGGCTTGGATGAAAATTTAGATAGTCAGATAATTATCATTAGCTGCAAAAATGGTGGTTTAACTGTCCCAAGAGAAAAGCTCAAAGCATCAATGGGTGTCCTAGCAACAGCTCTTAGAAACGATCCTTATGCTGAAGAAATACCGGTCAATTTATCTGTACAAGAAGTAAAAAATTGGCTTGAGATACAAGCTATCTGTGATCACAGCCCAGATGCGTATGCACTTCTCTATAAAGACCCTGATATTCTTAGCAAACTGAATCATGTTCTAGCAACTTGTCATTATCTTGATGACATAGAGACACTGGATGTGATCGCAGGTTTTATTCTAAATGACCGGTCATCTCTTATATTTGTGGATTCTGAAATACTCGAACTATGGAAAAATTTCCTTAACCTTCCCCACGCAAAAGTTCCGGCTATAACTGAGAATATAAGAGAGTTGCAAGAAGCAATTTGGCAGCGTGCGATTCGATGGGGTGTGTTGGAAGACAAACCAGAATTCTACTTCTTTCCCGGCCATGAGCATGACTATGACATAAAAGAAATGCCAAAAGTTTTCCTTCAATTTTTGAAAGATCTTGATAGGATTCCGGCAACTTTTGAAAATGGCGCTTTCTCCTATTTTAATAAATTCGTTGAGTTTTTGAAAAAACGAGGTTTTGACAACTTTGATGTTGATATGCTCTTATATGCTGACTTTAATGAAGATGAGCCTATGTTTCCCACACAACATCTCGTCAAAGTGAGCATTAATTATGTATTTTCAGTATCCACTTTAAAAATGCTTTCAGAAAACTGTCCGAGACTCACTCATTTAAAGCTTTCAGGCCGTGACATAGAAGATCCTGATCAACTAACGGCAGATGCTTTTCCCAAGGGATTTTCTGAGCTCAGGGATTTGGAATTTAAGAATGTTAGATGGCTCACACCCGAAAGAATGGATACGATCATAAAGAATTGCCCTGAATTGAGAAAACTCAAGATAAGCTACTGTGAAGGTGTTACACCTGAATATATCGATTCTCTCAGAAAGCGCGATCCTGAGCTTCCTGAGCTCAATATAATATGGGATCGGTATGGCTTATGAAAAAAGATCCTCCTACCATTGAACCTGCGCCAAGGCCGGGACCGGACTATGATCCGTTGGATCTTTTGGTCCAGGATTTGGAAAACATTGAGAGCTTTTTAGATTATATTGATGATACGCGCGATCTTGAGTATGTAAAAACCCACCTTCCCAAAATCTTAAGGCAGCGTCTTTCTATGGAGCAGCAGCTTAGGTTTTTATCCGAAGATCCCTATAATTATTTGGAATCGCACTTGAATTTACTAAAAAAAGAAATCGAACAGCTTTTTATTTATCTTGAGGGAGCTGTAGGCTCCCTCAATGATCCCAAAGAATTTAAGAAATGTCTTCTCGCCTGCAATCAGATTATCTCAAGATTCGATAATCACTTAACTCCTTAAAGAAGCTCAGCCGCAATCGAAGCAAGCTCCGATCTCTCTGTTTTATCAAGGAATATATGGCCAAAGATTTTTTGATTCTTAAATCGATTGACCGTGTAAGTAAGGCCATTGGAATCCTTGTCGAGATAGGGATTATCAATTTGGGTCGGATCCCCTGTTAGGATTACTTTTGTCCCTTTGCCTGCACGCGAAATGATTGTTTTCACTTCATGCGGCGTCAGGTTTTGGGCCTCATCAATGATCATATACATTTTAGGAAGCGATCTTCCCCGAATGTAAGTGACTGCTTCCATCTCGATTTTTTTACTCTCCATGATGAATTCCAACGCTGCCGCCCCATTTCCTTCCCCATTTGTCGTGGTGCAAAGAAATTCCAAGTTGTCATAAATAGGCTGCATCCAATGGTAGAGCTTTTCTTCTTTCGTCCCGGGAAGATAGCCAATATCTTTTCCAAGAGGCACTATCGGCCGCGATACTAAGATGCGGGAATAAATATGGTCATCAAAGACTTTTTTCATTCCACATGCCAAGGCAAGAAGGGTTTTACCCGTTCCTGCAGGACCGACCAATGTGACTAAATGGATATCGTCTCGTAAAAGAAGATCGATGGCGCATCTTTGTTCAATATTGAGCGGCTGGATGCCCCAAATATCTTTAGAGATGTGTAAAAGAGGCTCTAATTTTTTATACTTTTCGCTAAATTTGCAAACAGCAGAAGAATTTTCGGGTGAATGCAAAAAGGCATATTCATTGGGACGAAATCCTTCTTCAAATGTTGGAATTGTTCCATCCTTATAGAATAGATCGATATCCTTTTTCGCAGTTTCGATCTTTCTTAAGCCCCGATACATCTCCTCATAAGAGGTTTTAAGGCTTTCATAATCTTCTGCCTCAAGCCCCATTGCCTCGGCTTTGACCCGAGTGACAAAATCCTTGGAGACAATAACAATGGATTCTCCCTTTTCTTTTAAAACAAAGGCGGTTTGCAAGAATTTGTTGCTGCTTCGATCTAATGGTAAAGGAAATCCATCGATCTTTTCAGATTTGGCATCGAGGTAAATCCTGACTTTTGGCCCTTCGGCAATGGTGATCCCCGTATGGAAATCGCCCTCTTTTTCATCTTTTAAAGAATCGATATACCTCATGATCTCACGGGCATTTTTCCCTACTTCATCCACATTGCGCTTTAAGCTGTCGAGCTCTTCTAATACGGAAAGGGGAATAAGAACGTCATTTTCCTTGAATTTCTTAATTGCTGCCGGGTCATGGACTAAAACATTGGTATCGATCACGAAAGTTTTGCGAGTCACTTTTTTTTCCTCGTGAGAGTCAGTGTTGTTTTTTTTGTCGGGGCGATTAACGGCCACTAACATGAATACCTCAATTTAAAATTAATAAAAGGTTATGGTTATAGACTACCTTTATCCCGTATTCCTCCTTGTTCCATGAGTAGCCCTAAAAAAATCCCTTATATGATTTCCAAGTTACCGTTGCAATATTTTTTTAAATGGCTGGTTATCATCCATTTATAATGAGATTAGCAGTCCATTTTAATGACTGCCAAATTTATTGACAATTTTCAGCGGGGCCAATATAATGAAAGTAAATTTATGAAAGAGGTGTAACCTTATGAAACTCACACCGAAAATATTAAGCATACCACCCTACATATCAACTGCTTGGGAAAATATCTTAACCCTTCAATCCCAAGATGGAGCCCTTCTCATTACCTTGAAAACGGGCGATACCGTGAAAATCCCTGGTCTTGACCCTGAGGCCTTAGCCAAGGTTTTTACAGCTCACGCCCAATTTACAGACGCCTCATTTTTGCCTCGCAAAGAGAGCTTTAGCTTTTCTCTTCCTTTCAAAGCTGATGGAGATTTGATCGAAGCTTTTGGTCCGGGCACCCAGCATAATCCGGAGCAAGCCCACCTTCCTCCGCTTCCTCCGGGAG
>CAZXLK010000049.1:0-9873 GCA_964641775.1 uncultured bacterium
AAGCATTGCATCTACTCTTCGTGGCATCGACCGGATCTTTGTACCATCGTCGGGAAGAAGTCCTTTGGCAAATATTACAAATCTTAACTCGATGTGCTTTTCCTATTTTTTCTGCATGGACTCGCGGTAAAAAAGGAGAAGTTATAGTGGGTAAAGGGCCATTTGATATGTCTCGAATGGATTGTGATAAAGGTTGAACAAAAAAAATTTGTGATGGAAAGTTTGATTCCAGGTAATTTCTTATAGACATCGACACTAATGATTTTTTTTAGACATGATATAATTGCAGTTGGCTGCTTTTTTATCAATCTTTTTGAAAGATCAAATAACAGATATTTGCAGTGACCCCTTCTCATTTTCGTGAACGTTTGCGCTTGCGCTTGCGTTTCCCGATCCGTGTACCGTTATCGGTATCGGGCACGGGCACGCAAGCGCACCGGGGTCCCCGAAGACGCATCGTCTTTGGGGTGGAAGCGCAAACGTTCACGGGTGTTTTAGCCGTTGAATTATATTAAACTTTTAATTAATACTATATAAGATATATGCATAAAAGAAGAGTCCTAGTCCTATCTACCCTAGTCATTTTTGCAGCGATATTGGTTATTTTGGCTATCACTAAGGCTGTCAGAGTCCCACAGCCATCAGAGATCAAAACAGAACATTACCCTCAAATTGGAAAAATCGATGCCCCCATTACCATGGTGGTGTTTGAAGATTTTTTATGCAGGACCTGCAGATATTTTAACCTGGAGGTGTTTCCGGCGATCCAAACTACCTACATAGATACCGGCCTAGTTAAATATGTGATGATCCCCCTTGCCTTTTCATCCAATTCTAAAGAAATCGCCAATGCTGCCTATTTCTTTTTTTATCAGGCCCCACATCATTATTTTACCTTTGTCCAAGAGGTGTTTTCCCAAAACAAAAAACTTGAAATCCAAGACCTGATCCAATTGGCATCGCAGTTTCCCGGAGTTGGTCTTACCGCCTTTGTAGAAAGCATCAAATTGGGAAAATATGATCAAGAATTGGAAAACAATTTGGCAGCGGCAAAAAAAGCCATGAAAAATAACCTCCACACTCCCGCAGTATTCATCAATGGAGAATTGAATCATGGGATTTCCTTTGAGAGTTTGTCGGGCCAAATTGAATCAATTAAGGAGAGGCTATGAAAAGCGCCCTTTATTGGTGTTGGGTCATAACCTTAATTGCTGCAATCGTAAGCATCTATTATGGAGAAATCCTCATGATTGAGCCATGCCGTCTTTGCTGGTATCAAAGGATGGCTCTATTTCCTCTTACCTACATGTTAGGCGTAGCCGTCTACAGGAATGACAAAACCATCGTCCGCTATCTTTTTCCCATCGCCATATTTGGACTCGTGTTCGCTTTTGTCCAAGCGTTGGGGATCCATTTTCCCTCGCTGCAAATTTGCGGCAAGGAGTGTGCGCGCCCAATTTTTTCTTATTTTGGAATCACGTTTCCTGATCTGAGTTTCCTTGCATTTGCACTCATATCGATCATCTTGGCATCTATTTGGCGCCGCATTTGAAGCTCTATACTTTTTGAAATAGGTCTCCCCCATTTTAGAATCGAAGAATTCAACATATCGAAATTCGTCATCTGATGATGAAGTTTCCCAAGGATCTCCCGACGTAGGATAATATGTAGAATTTGTTGCATCTACAATTCTAAAACCGTCTGTCTTATGCATAGAAGCCTCCTATTAAGGCCAAGAATTATGCAAGGAGTCTATTTTTTTCAAGAAAAGCGTTTTTCCAATAGTAGTGATCGAGAAGATCAACATATGGTCTTTGCAAGATCTTATGCGCTAGATAAAGCGCTTCCACAGAAGAGAGCCCTCTTTCAGGATCAGGACAATGTGTTTGCTTGCGGGGATAGGCAGTTTTATAATCCAATGGAAGACTCCTAACCTCCATGTTTGGAAGCTGTTTTTCAATTTTGGATGCATAGGCCCAAGTTCCATCAATCAAAAGAAGATCCTTATCCGTATCCTTTTCACTCAAAACAGGAGCGCCAACTTTTAAAAGAAGAAACCCCGTGAAATCAGGCAAAAGATCAATGGGATAGGTATAAAATACCAGTCCTGTTTTATTTTCCAATCCTCTGAGAGAACATTTTTTAAGATTTTCTCTTCTGTGGCGGATGATGACGGTAGTCATAATTTGTGATTGGTTGCCTTAAGAAGTGTTTTTGGAATCTCAAATAAAAAGCGGGATGGATTGGTTGGATAGCCCTTTCCCATCCGCATTCTTGTCCGGGCCATGCTCAAGGTTAAAAATCTTTTCGCACGGGTAATCCCTACATAAAAAAGGCGTCTTTCTTCTTCAATCCCAACATCCAAGACACTTTTTTCATGAGGCAAAATATGATCTTCTAATCCCACAATGAAACACGCTGTAAATTCTAACCCTTTGGCGCTATGCAGCGTCATGAGCTGCACATTGTCTCCCCTTTTTTTCTCAGAGGGAAATTGAGGTTTTCCTAGGCTCGAGTGTGCAATGAAATCTGCAAGATAAGGATTTTCAGCTTCCTTTTCATACTGGGCAATTGCATTGACGCATTCTTGGACGTTTTCCCATTTAAAAAGCCTCATCTTTTCACTCTTCACTTCTTCTTCAATTGCTTTTTTGTAATTCGATTCTTCCAAAAGCCAAGTAAGAGCATGAGCCATCGGTCCATTTTCAAATTTAGCTCTTGCAATTTCCATCATTTCAACAAAAGATATGATCCCGCTGATTCCTCGAGGATGATTGGCGTATTGCCTTTTTCCTGATGCAACATCTGATAGGACTTGCCAAAGAGGAATTTTTTCCGATCGATTCGTTTGGGTAAGAAGATCCAAAAATGGCTCGGAAATCCCCCTCCTTGGAACATTGAGAATACGAAGAAGAGCCTCATCATCTCTTGGATTTGCAATGACCCGAAGATAGGCAAAAAGATCTTTGATCTCAGCTCTTTCAGAAAATTCCAGCCCCCCAAAAACTTCGTAGGGAATGCCACGGACCCACCCATTGTCTTTTTTCCATGAGGCGCCGGACAATGCTGTTTCCAATTGCCTGGATAGCGCATTCGAGCGGTAGAGAATCGCCATATCGCGCCATTTCAATCCAAGATCTTTGAGCTTTAAAAGACGCGAAACAATTGCTGCCGCCTCATCAGCTTCCGTTGGGGCATTGAAAACTTCAATTGCATCGCCGTTTGTTTGCGCGCTCCAGAGCTTTTTTTTGTGCCGGTTTTGATTATGGTGAATGACTGCATTGGCAGCCTCGAGAATCAGAGAACTGGATCTATAATTTTGTTCCAATTTGATGATTTTATCTGCTTCAAAATGGAGAATATGATCTACTTTTGCCCCTCTCCATCCATAGATCGATTGATCATCATCGCCAACTACGCAAAGATTGCCATACTTTTGAGCTAAAAGCTCAGCTAAGCGAAATTGCGACGTATTGGTATCTTGATACTCATCAATCATCAAATAGCGAAATCTTTCCTGATATGCATTCAGCACTTCAGGGTGTTCTTCAAATAGGCGGATCGTCAAAAGGATCAAATTATCAAAGCTAACTGCATTCAACCCCCTCAGAGCAGATTGCATTTTTTGATTTAGCTCTTGGCTAAACTTATCCTTGCCGTCCCGTGGCAGAGGAGGGAGCTCTTTCATTCCAAGCATATCTCGGGCAAGCGTCAGTGAGAGGCGATGGATGTCTCTCTCATCATAAATACTAAAATTTTTTGTGTATCCCAGACGTGCTATATCTTTTCGAAGCACCTGCATGCAAAAGCTATGAAAGGTGGAAAGGGTAACCTGATTGGCTCTATCTTCGCCAATGAGAGCTTTCATCCGCTCCCGCATCTCTTCTGCTGCTTTATTGGTGAACGTAAGCCCTAAAATAGCGCTTGGAAGAGTCCCCTTTTCCCGAATCAAATGGGCAATTCTTTGGACAATCACGCGGGTTTTTCCGCTACCGGCCCCTGCTAAGACAAGTAGCCTTCCTTCTGTCCACTGAACGGCTTCTTTTTGGGAGCTATTTAGCAGCATAAATGCGCACAAAGCTCGGATGCGATTTCTTGAAGTTTTGCCCCTTTTGCCTGCTGTCTTGGGACAACATTGAGATCGATATTGGGAAGACGGGAATAGTTTTGTCGAAAAGCCTCGCGAACCAGCCTTTTAAACCGATTTCTTTCAGGAGCATTGCCATAGCGCTTAGAAGCGGTGATCCCCAGGCGGGGGCCATTTTGGCTCTGAATCCAGTCAATGCAGATCCTTTTGCCTACGATCCGTTTCCCTTCACGGGAAAGCCTTTTGAATTCTGCCCGCTTTAAAGATTTTATTTGGAAAGGGCCTTCCGTCCTGCCCGTCGGCGGCGGTTGATCACCTTTCGTCCCGATGTTGTTTTCATACGGGCGCGGAAGCCGAATTTTCTTTTTCGGCGCAGTTTTGTGGGCTGGAAAGTCCGTTTCATGAGTTTTCATCCTAAAAAATGGGGTTGATTGGATAAGGATAACGGATTTGCGATTATGCTTGCAAAGAAAAAAAGGAGTCGTAAAATTAATATTTAGTTTTCATTAATGAGGTTTTCCATGGGATTGCCACCTATACCGATGAAGAGCGATGAGGAGCTATTTAGCCCTCGGTCTAATAAAGTATTTGAAGAGTTGGATAGCCAGCTGGAAAAAATCGTTCATTTCAAATATATGCTAGTGTCAGACACAGATATTTCTCAAGAAGAGCTTGAAAAAACCAAAATCCTCGCAATCTCATTGATCGAGAAACTCCATCCTCTTGTTGAAGAATTAAAGGAAGCGGTGGCACTCATTGACCCAAATAATTTAGAAAGTTTTACCCACTTTGAAAGAGTCCTACAAAAGATAATGTAAGATGGCCTCTTGGAGTAGGTAAATCCAAATGCCGGCGATGTAGCTGATGAAAGCAACCCAACCGGCTTTTTTCAAATACCACATAAAAGTTGCCTTTTCTAAACTCATAAAAGCAACACCTGCGGCTGAACCGATAATAAGAATGCTTCCTCCCGTTCCCGCACAATAAGCAAGAAGCTGCCAAAGAGGAGAATCGGGCGGATTGGTTTGCAAATCGTACATTCCAATTCCTGCAGCAACGAGCGGTACGTTATCGACTACAGCAGAAACTAACCCAATAATCGTTGTAATCACCGTGACATTATGATGGACAATCTGATCGAGAATTTGTGCTAAATTGGCAAGAATTCCTGCCGTATTGAGCGCATTGATGCAAAGCAAAATCCCTAAGAAAAATAGAACACTAGATACGTCAATCCTTGTTAAAATATAGGGAATTTTTAAATGCTTTCTTGATTCTCTTTCTGCATGCACAAAATCTGTCACAAGCCAAAGTATTCCAAGACCAATTAAGACTCCCATAAAAGGGGGAAGTCCTGTCAAAGCCTTAAAAATGGGGACAAACATCAAGGCGCCGATTCCAACGAAAAAAACGAGTTTTGCTCCCGGTTCAGTCTTTTCCTCATGCGCCCTTTTGACAAGTTTTGGAAATGTCCCTTTCATTCCTTTGCCCATGATCAAAAGAGCTGTAATGAGCGAAATCAAACTTGGGAAAAAGAGTTTTTGAATGATGGCAAGAGTTGTGATATTTCCTTTAATCCAAAGCATGGTCGTAGTGACATCGCCAATCGGCGAGAAGGCTCCTCCCGCATTTGCTGCGATGACTACCATCGCGCCCAAAAGCATCCGATCTTCTTGTTCCGGAACCAGTTTTCTCAGTAATGAGACCATCACAATCGTCGTTGTCAAATTGTCGAGAATTGAGGATAGAAAAAACGTAATAAATCCAAGAACCCACAGCAATTTTCTTTTTGAATTGGTCTGGATTAAATCTGTAATCATCGTAAATCCTCTATGAGAATCGATGAGCTCGACAATTGCCATCGCACCAATCAGAAAGAAGATGATTTGGCTCACCTCTCCCAGGCTTTCACTCAATTTATGAAGATTGTCATACCAGTCGCTTCCTTGAATCAAAAACAAAAACATCCATGTGATAACGCCCATTAAAAGCGCCGATGCGGCCTTGTTGATATTGATGCTCGATTCAATAATGATAGCCATGTAACCAATGGCAAATGCACAAATGATGAGAAGATTGGCGAGGTGAATGTCGATCATGTTATGTTAGCCCCTGTTGGATAATGTCATGCAAACGGAGAAGCCCCACAATTTTTCCCTCTTCCAAAACGGGAAGGACGGTAATCTCCCGGTTTTTCTCCTCTTCCATTTGCCTTAATGCATGAATTGCAAATTGATTGGGATTGGAGGTTTTTGGAGCCTCAGTCATAAGCTCTAACATTTTGCATTGAAGCGCCTTGTCCCCTTTTGTATGGATGGCTCTTCGCAAATCTCCATCTGTAAAAATCCCCTTTAATCTTCTCTCTTTATTTGCAATTAAAATGCAGCCTGCCCGTTTTCCTGTAAGCTCCGGTAGAATATTGATGAGCAAATCTTCCGGTCTGCATTGAGGTATCTGCTCTTCTTTTAACATGAGATCCGATACTTTGAGCGTAATTTTTCGCCCCAAAAGGCCTCCGGGATGATTCGATGCAAAATCACTTACGGAAAATGCTTTTTTTTGCATCAAATGAATGGCCAAACAATCGCCAAAAATCAGCTGCGCTGCAGTGGAGACAGTTGGAGCTAAATCATACGGACAAATTTCTTTCACAATGGGTAGATGGACATAAATGTCTGATAATCTTGCAAGGCGAGATGCCGGATTGGAAACGACAGCGATGATTTTTGCCCCTTTTTTTCGGATGTAGGGAAGCATGCTTAAAAGCTCGTCGGACTCACCGCTTTTACTAAATATAAGGAAGAGATCGAGATTTGTAACAATTCCAATGTCTCCATGCAAAGCTCCGGTAGGCGAAAGAAAAAATGCTCTTGTTCCGGTCGATACCAAAGTCGCTGCAATTTTTTGGCAGATGATGCCGCTTTTTCCAACTCCCGTGAGAAATAGAGTTCCTTGGCATTGCGAAATTGTATCGAACGCCTTTTCCAAATTTTCAAAATCCAAAGCTTCGAAAAATTGGTTCAGTGCTGCATGGAATGCCTGAAAAAGCCTTTGCATGCACACATGTTACTTGATACATTGGTTTTATGGGAACAAAAGCACCAATTACGGTTGCAGAGGGCGATGGGATCGGCCCTGAAATTATGAAAGCCGTGTTAAAAATCTTGGATGCTGCCGGCGCTTCTTTGGAAATTCATAAAATTGAGATCGGAGAAAAAATGTATCTCAAAGGATTTCCTACGGGAATGGATCCAAAAACTTGGGATCTGATCCGAAGGACGAAGGCTTTTCTAAAAGCTCCCATTACAACTCCGCAAGGCGGCGGCTTTAAAAGTCTCAATGTCACCATCCGAACAACTCTTGGCCTTTATGCAAATGTCCGCCCGTGCGCCTCCTATTTTCCATTTGTCGATACGAAACACCCCGACATGGATCTAGTGATCGTCCGGGAAAATGAAGAAGATCTCTATTCGGGAATTGAATACAGACAAAGCCCCGATGTTTGCGCATCATTAAAAATCATCTCCCGCGCAGGCTCTGAGAAAATCATCCGCTACGCCTTTGAATATGCAAAAAGGTGCAACCGAAAAAAAGTCACCTGTTTCATCAAAGATAACATCATGAAATTTTCCGATGGGCTTTTCCATCAAGTCTTTAATGAAATTGCTCCTCAATACTCCGATATTATGAATGAGTCTTGGATTGTGGACATCGGCGCTGCAAAACTTGCCGATACGCCAGAAGTTTTCGATGTCGTTGTCATGCCCAATCTTTATGGAGATATTCTTTCTGATGTTGCAGCTCAAATTGCCGGATCTGTAGGCC
Source organism: uncultured bacterium (assembly GCA_964641775.1). Classification (GTDB taxonomy): domain Bacteria; phylum Chlamydiota; class Chlamydiia; order Chlamydiales; family SM23-39; genus CAIPFQ01. Next base: position 7,913 of record CAZXLK010000049.1, read on the forward strand.
TTGCAGGCTCCGCCAATATTGGAGAAAAAGGGGCAATGTTTGAAGCGATCCATGGATCTGCCCCTCGAAGAGCAGGCCAAAATGTCGCAAATCCCTCGGGACTTCTTCTTGCAGCAGTGCAAATGCTTGTCCACATTGGCCAGCCGGAGGCCGCAGAAAAAATCCACAACGGCTGGCTTGCGACTCTGGAAGAGGGAATCCATACCTATGATATTTTCAAAGAAGGGATCAGCAAAAAAAAGGTATCTACCACGGAGTTTGCAGATGCCGTGATCAAAAATCTGGGAAAAAAACCCCAAGAATTAAAGGCCGCCTCTTATGCCCATGACGGCAAGCCCTTGATCCATATACATACGCCCACAAACCCTACAAGAGAACTTATCGGGATAGATGTCTTTATTTATAATAGATCGACCCTGCAAGAGTTTTTCGATCGGATTTCCCATATCAATGTAGGGACGCTTCGCCTCAAAATGATCTCAAACCGCGGGGTCAAGGTTTGGCCGGAAGGGCAACCTGAAACCTTTTGCATTGAACAATGGCGTTGCAGATTTCTCTCAGATACCGGCCGCCCTATCCCACAAAATGACGCCATCCAAATCCTCCATGCCTTCGATCATGTCCAAATGGACGTTATCAAATCGGAGTTTCTATACCTCTTTGACGGTAAACCGGGATATTCTTCCGCAGAAGGATAATATCGAGATTATATCTCATTGATATAATTAATTATTTATAGTATAATTATCAGTAAACTATAAATAGGAGTTAATAATGATAACAACACCAATTAACATATTTCAAAGCCCGGCTTATTCGACAATCGGCTCAATAAGATCGATAGAAGAACAACCAACGCCAACCGTAAGTGTTTTTGATCGGATCATGAGCTGTTTTTGTGTGTGCACAGAGCAAAGAGAACGGGAAAGCAGCACTTTATCGTCACCTGACCAATATCTTAGAGCGAGCGATTATTTTACCACGCCTCCTACCTCACCCAAATCCTAAATTTCCTTTCCTTTTTAAATAAATTTCTATACACTCTTCCTTTTTTCAAGATAGGAGGAGTGTGTGAAACTTTTACGATCCCTGATTCTATTTGCATTTGCAGTCCAGTTGAGTGCAATGACTACAAGCGGGAATCAAATTCTTGATTCCAACGGAAATTCGATTCAGCTCAAAGGGATCAATTGGTTTGGATTTAATGGGTCAGACGATATGGTCGATGGCCTTTGGGCAGGTCCCGATGACTTGTCATTGGATTTCTCGACAATTGTCTATCGATTGCAGCTTTTAGGTTTCAATGCAGTTAGGCTCCCCTTTAGCTTTCCCATCCTTTTTGGAACCGAAGCGCCAAGAACGTATAATCAACCGGCCTCGCAAGCAACAGTAAGTCAAATCCAAGCAAGCGTTACAGATCCTAAAGTTCCTCCTCCTTCAGGCTCTACCATTCCGCCTCAAAATTCTCCTCCAACCGTTCCCAATCCATCTGTGAGCAATTCGTATTTGCCCAATGACACAACGTTGAACCGTTTTCTTTGGGTCGTGAATTTCTTTGCAAAAAATGGGTTTTACGTACTTATCGATAACCATCTTCGAGAAGATCAGACAGTTTTGCAACAAGGTCAAGCTGCTTGGGTTCAAGATTGGGTGAAATTGGTGACTGCAATTTCAAAAGATTCAGTATCTTCTCAAAAATTGATGATCGATCTTCTCAATGAGCCGGATAATTTTGGCATTCGATGGGAAGCTAGTGGCAGCACTCCGGCTTTAAAAGATCTCTATTTGGCGGCAATGGATGCCCTTTATCCGATTAATCCAAAAGCCCTCTTTTTCATTGAAGGAACCGGCCAAGGGGGCATTGGGGCAAACTGGGGAGATGGTTTTTGCACCGATCCTACTTTGATCCAGCAAAATGGCTTAAGCAATCCAACTTCCTTTTTTACTACCCTTCTTCAAAA
>CAZXLK010000050.1:0-9860 GCA_964641775.1 uncultured bacterium
GGGGTTCTTCTGTTTCAAGATTTGGATATCGAATAGCGGTAGGTTTTCCCCAATTTAAACTGCTATCGAAAAGCTCTTTTAAAACATGGCCATTTCTTGGCTGGGCGATGATCATATTTGGCATCGCATTTAAAAATGCAATGTCATAAATGCCATGATGAGTGCTTCCATCCGGTCCCGAAATAAAAGAGCGGTCCAAAGCAAAAATGACGGGAAGCTCTTGCATGCAAACATCTTGAAAAAGATTATCAAAGGCTCTTTGCAAAAAGGTTGCATAGATGCAGCAGATCACTTTTTTTTTGGTTTTTGCAAGTCCTCCTGCAAAAGTCACGGCATGCCCTTCTGCAATCCCTACATCAAAACAGCGTTCCGGAAAGCGCTTCATAAAATCATCCATGCATGACCCCGCAGGCATCGCAGGGGTGATACAGACAAGATCGGGATAATTTTGCCCCATTTGCAAAATGTGGCGGCCAAAAATTTTAGGGAAGGTCGGTTTATTCGAAGGCGCAGGGAGAAATTTTCCGCTGCAAAGATCGAAGGGTTTAACCCCATGATAAGGCGTCGGATTATCAGACGCAACCGTCATCCCTTTTCCTTTGACTGTCATCACATGGATTAAAACAGGATGATCCCTATCTTTTAGCTCCTTTAAAATTTCAACCAATGTTTGGATATTGTGGCCATCTACAGGTCCTACATAGGAAAAGCCAAAATTTTCAAAAAATGAGCCGGGGTTTTTTAAAATGTGTTTAATATTTCCGACGTTTTCCGATATCGACATATCATTGTCATTCAAGATGGCAATGAAGCGGGGGATTTTCTTTGATACATTGTTGAGAGCTTCTAATGTGAGCCCGCAAGTAAGAGATGCATCTCCCAAAATAGGAATTACGTAATGTGGACTTTTATCCAAATCTCTTCCTCTTGCCATTCCAAGAGCTAAAGATAGGGCAGTTCCTGCGTGGCCTGCAAAAAAATGGTCATGCTCTGATTCTTTAGGGTGGGCAAAGCCGCAAAGGCCTTTATATTTTCGGATTTCATGAAAACGATCTGCCCTTCCCGTCAGTAATTTATGAGGATAGCATTGATGACTGACATCAAAAATGAATTTATCAATTGGGGAATCAAAAACCAGGTGCAAGGCAATTGTCAATTCGACAATGCCTAAATTGGATGAAAGATGGCCCCCATTGACAGACATCACCTCAATGATTCTTTTCCTTAATGCTGCAGCCAATTCGTCCAACTCTTTCCAAGAAAGAGTTTTCAAATCGTTTTTCATCAAAAGGGAACTTCCTCAGGTGAAAAGGAAACTGTCTTCGGCGATTGATCCTGATTTAGCTGTGCATTGCCGGATCTGTCTTTCAAAATTTGTTCAATTTTTTGCTCTGCACCTTGCAACTGCTTTTCACAGTATGTCATCAACTTTTCCCCTTTTTCAAAAAGAGCAATTGATTCTTCCAAAGAGACTTTGCCGCTATTCATCGCAGCTAAAATTTTTTCCAGCTCCTCATGAGCTTTTTCAAAAGATAAATTTTCCATGGCCCAAGAATAATGGATTCTATATTTTTCCTCGAGCTATTGATTGACAAAAGATATTTTTCCATGCCACACTGGTGTGGTTTTTTAGAGGGGTTTTTTATGAGTGCTCGGATCGAAGCTGTGAAGACGGTGAATAGGCGTACGAGAAAATTGGAAGAGCAGCCTCCCCATTCGGTCCAATTTGGCGCAAGGGTTTTTTCCCATCGGATGATGGAGCTTGTCCTTTCGAAAAAGATCTATCAAAATATTGTCAATGCAAGCGAAGGAAAAGAAAAACTCGATCCAGCAAATGCCGATGAAATTGCAGCTGCAATGAAAGATTGGGCAGTAAAATTGGGAGCTACCCATTTTACCCATTGGTTTCAACCATTGACGGGCGCTTCTGCGGAAAAGCATGACTCTTTTTTAAATTGGTCCGGAAAAGGGACTGTCATTGAAAGTTTTAAAGGAAAAGATCTTTTGCGCGGAGAGCCGGACGCCTCTTCTTTTCCAACAGGAGGTCTTAGATCAACGCATGAAGCAAGGGGATATACGGTTTGGGACCCGGCGTCTTTTCCATTCTTATGGAAAGGGGCAGATGGACTCACCCTTTGCATTCCGGCCCTCTTTTTTTCTTGGACTGGACTTGCCTTAGATCACAAAATCTCTCTTCTTCGCTCCGATGAAAAACTCAATGCTGCTGTAATGCGCTTATTAAAACTTTGTGACATTCCCGCAGGCAAGGTTTTTTCAACAGTTGGCGTTGAGCAAGAATATTTTCTCATCGATAGAAGCTTATATTTGCAAAGACCCGATTTGGCCCTCGCTGGAAGGACGGTATTTGGAGCAAAACCTCCCAAGGGGCAAGAATTGGAAGATCATTATTTTGGCCCTGTAAAAAATAGGGTGATGGCTTTCATGCGCGAATTCGAAGAGGAGGCAGTTCTTTTGGGAATTCCAATACGGACGCGCCATAACGAAGTGGCTCCTGCCCAGCATGAAGTTGCCCCTCTTTTTGAGCCGGCATCTGCAGCTTCAGATCACAATTTACTGCTTATGGAGCTGATGCGGCAAATTGCACTCGATCACAATTTAGCTTGCATTTTGCATGAAAAACCTTTTGCAAAGTTAAATGGTTCGGGAAAGCATACCAATTGGTCGCTTGCAACCGATACGGGACTAAACCTTTTAGATCCTAGAGAAAATAGCTTTTTGTTTTTAACGCTGATCACAGGGGTTTTAAGAGCCATCCAGACAAATGCAGCTCTTATGAGAGCCAGCATTGCTTCGGCTGGAAATGATTTACGGCTTGGCGGTGCAGAAGCACCTCCTACTATTCTTTCTGTCTATCTAGGTGATAAGTTAGAAAGCATCATTGATAGCTTGCTTGAGGAAAAATCGCCTCCTAACAATCTGATGCGGGGGATTGATCTTGGATTATCCTACGTGCCGATCCATGAAGCCGATGCCTCCGATCGAAACCGGACCTCCTTTTTTGCATTTACGGGCAATAAATTTGAATTTCGGGCAGTAGGCGCATCGGCCCACCCTGCCATGCCGATTACCGTGATCAATGCAATTGTTGCAGATAGTTTGGGTCTGATTCTCGATGAGATTGCAGATATTGTCAAAGATCGGACGCTCACGCAAGATGAGCTTTTAATCGAAGCGATTCCTTGCCTTCGGAAACATCTTCAAATTGCAAAACCGGTTCTTTTTAGCGGAAATTCCTATTCTGCTGATTGGGAAAAAGAAGCCGAGAGACGGGGCCTTCCGAATATTCGGAAAAGTTTTCATGCATTTTCCCAAATCACAGAACCGAAAGCTTTGAGAGTTTTTGAAGGAATCTTATCTGAAAAAGAGCTTCAAAGCCGCTATGAAGTGATGGTGGAGCGCTACGGAAAAACGATCCAAATTGAAATCAATCTCATGATTGAAATGTTCCGGACTGAGATTCTGCCATGTGCCCTCATTGATCAAAAAAGACGGGCAGAGTCGATCAAAAGCTTGATGGATCTTGGATTAAACCCATCAATAGAGGCAATCAAATCATTTGCAAAGGCAATTGAGGATGCAGCTCATGCCATTGATGAGATCGAAATGATGCAAAACCAATCTGCTGATTTTGGATGGGAGGCAAAAGGGAAGACTTTTGCTGAAATCATCACACCCAAAATGGAAGAAGCAAGGCACGCTGTGGATCGGTTAGAGCAGCTTGTAGATAATGCTCTATGGCCTCTTCCGAAATACAGGGAAATGCTCTTTATTTTATGAAGACCATTGGTATTTTTGGGGGTACATTCGATCCGATCCATTTTGGCCATATTGATTTGGCGATTCAGCTTTTTGAAAAGCATAAACTGGACGGTGTTTTATTTTGCCCTGCCTTTTGTTCTCCTTTTAAAAAGGATAAGCCGCCGATTGCAAGCCCCCAGCACCGTTTGGAAATGGTCCGAATTGCTATTGTTGGGATTCCCCATTTTAAAATCTCCGATTATGAAATTGAAAGAAATGACCTTTCTTTTACGATTGATACATTGCAGGCGATTGGGGAAAAGGGGGTAAAATATCATCTTTTGCTCTCTCAAGAAACGGCTGATTCTCTTGATCAATGGAAGGATTCTAAAGAGTTGATTCAGCTAGCTGCTCCATTCATTGGGAAACAAAATTTTAAAATTTCTAGTACAGAAATCAGAGAGCGAATAAATAAAGGGTTATATGTAGGTCATATGACTCCAGTTTTAAAATACATTCAAGACCATGGGTTATATCAATAAAATTTCTATGCTAAATCAAATTGCACAAATTATTTATGATAAAAAGGGTTTTAATATTATGGGCCTAGATGTACAAGGCCAATCAAGCATCACCGATTACCTTTTGATTGCTGAAGGGAATGTCGATCGCCATACCACCTCCTTGGCAAAAGAAATCATGGAAAAAATGGACGAGAAAGGGGAAAAACTCATCCACGCAGAGGGGCTTAAAAACGGGGATTGGATTGTCCTCGATTATGGCGACGTGATGATCCATCTATTTTCTCCCGGATGGAGAGAAAAATATTCACTGGAAAGGCTTTGGCCTCAGAGCAAATTGCTGGATCTAGTAATCAAAACCGGATCTGATTATTGAGACCGTTGCATAACTCCATTCGGGCCCAAATCCGCGGTCTCATTATTCAAAACCGAACCTTATCTGAAAAAATGCATTTTCAATGCTAGTTTCCAACCCTTTTTTGAAAGCCTCGTAAGTGGTATAGCTAGGCATATCCATTATTCCGGAACAGGTATGCATCGCTATTGCATGTTGGTCTGTCCAGCCATTTATAATTTGAATATCAAGTTGAGTATTCGAAGAAAGAGTTTCAGACCCCAATATGGCAAAAAGAAATCGCTGTACCTCATTTTCCGAGCTCTCTTCAATCCATTGCTTTAAAAACTCTCCCTGCGCTTGCCTGGTTTCTGAGAGCAGATTGGCTTTAAATGCATCAATGACCATTTCTTTGGTAAAGGCGCCTTCAATACGAATTTGTAATACCTCGGGACTTTCTCCTTTAATGCTTTGCCAGTCACTTTTTACAGTTCTATATCTCAGCGTTTGCGCAATCTGCAGGGCTGCTTGAACGGGTCCAGTCACATAGTCATTGAAAAAGTTTTCATCAATGGATTTGTCTATCAATGTTTGGCTAAGTTTTCCTGTTGCTATGAAATTGTCCAGCTCTTCATTAGAGATCTCTTGAAATATGTTGGGATAATGATTGTGTAGAAAAATTTTAATAAGTTTTTGGTGCGGATTTGATTGAGCCAAATCCTTCATGTAGATCTCTTCCTCGGTTAAAGAATGGATCATTTTATAAAGAGTCGGGTGAAAATGTCTTCCTATATTCACATGGTCTTCTTGGATTGCTAATGCAAAAATCGCTCCAATCGATTTGCAGCACTGTAATTGTTTCCATTCACTGAGTTTAGAATCTTTGGAAATAAGTGGAAGATAGCCCTCAATATTTTCGATCATTTTCCAGTGTTTTTGATTCGGATGACAAAGAGCATTCATAAGTGATGTAACGAAATCTCGAGTCAAACCTCCCTGGTCCACGCCCGGAGATCCCATATACCTAATTTTCGGAAAAGGGTGTTCAGTTCCAATTAAAGCAAATAATTTGATCAACGGGATGTGTGGCGTAGTAGGATTTCTTTCTTCGTCAAACAATTGAGCGCTATCAACCAAAAAGCCTGCTTGGATTACTAAGTGAATAAGAATTTCAAATATTTGGAATCCATTTGGCTCTGTAATTAATGAAAGGGCAAGAATAATTACAGAATCTCGTTCCTGATTGGGAATTTGTTTGACCCCAAAAATAACAAGCCTTCTTTCGAGGGCGTTCATTTGATCTGTGATCAGTCGGAGGGTGTCAGTAATCAGAGCATCCCGATTCTGAACGGGGATGTTTCTAACATCTGTGATAATAGCCAACCTTTCCGATCCATTCATGCGATCTGTAATCAATCGCAGCGAGTGAGTAATTACAGAATCCCTATCCTGATCCGGAATGTCTGAAATATAGTTAGTAATTTCCTCTTTTTCGCTGCTACTCATTTGATCTGTAAGCAGTGATGGCAAGATTGGATCTACAGGAAATGTTCGGTTTCCAACTGATGAAAAAGTATTGTCAATCCCATTCATTATGAGCCTGTCTATAAAAAAAGGTTTGTTAGTTATAATGGTTTCCATATTAAATATTCAATAAGAAAATTTGTATCCATGGGCAGCATCAAACAAGGCTTGATAAATAAAATTTTTACTGGATGTTTCTAGGCTTGTTCTTTCTTGCTTTTTGTGCTATGCTACTAGCGATAAAGAAATTATTGGAGAACTATGGCAAGAAAACGGATCGTGGTGACCGGGATGGGGATTGTCTCCGCGTTTGGCTCCGATATCGAGCATTTTTATCAGGAGCTTCTTTCAGGAAAAAGTGCGATTGTTCCGATCGAGGGTTTTTCTTGTGCCGATTGGCCTACTCACATTGCAGGAGAGATCCGCAATTTCGATACCGAAAATTACATGGAGAAAAAACAGGCGCGTAGAGTCGATCAATTCATCCGCTATGCGATGGTTGCCGGGAAAAAGGCATTAGAGCATGCAGGGCTGGGAGCAGAAGCGCTTACAAAAATCGATAAAACGAGAGCCGGAATTATCATTGGCTCCGGTATGGGCGGTATGTCCATTTTTCACGATGGCGTCGAGACGCTTCTGACCAAAAGTTATAAGAGGCTGACGCCGTTTTTTATCCCTTATATCATCACGAATATGGCAGGGGCCCTTCTTGCCATTGATAGCGGATTTCAAGGGCCGAATTTTTCTATTTCCACTGCATGTGCAACATCGAATTACAGCATCCATGCCGCGGCAGAACAGATTTTGCAAGGAAAGGCAGATCTGATGCTTTGCGGAGGAACAGAGGCGCCGATTACCCCAATTGGACTGGCAGGATTTGTTGCGATCAAAGCCTTGTCCACTCGAAATGATGAGCCGGCAAAAGCATCGAGACCCTGGGATAAAGGAAGAGATGGCTTTGTGATGGGAGAAGGAGCCGGAGTGCTTGTTCTTGAATCGCTGGAACATGCCCTTGCAAGAGGCGCTCCGATTTATGCAGAATATTTAGGAGGGGCAGTAGGATGCGATGCCCATCATATGACAGATCCTCGTGAAGATGGCGAGGGCGTTGCAAAATGTATGGAGGATGCGATCAAAGAGGCAGGCATTGCAAAAGAAGATGTCAATTACATCAATGCCCATGCAACAGCTACGCCTGCGGGCGATCTTTGCGAAATCCGGGCAATCAAGAGTGTATTTGGCTCTCATGCAAAACAGATTAAGGTCAATGCAACCAAATCGATGATTGGGCATTGTTTAGGAGCTGCCGGCGGGCTAGAAGCCGTTGCGACTATCCAGGCAATTCGGACAGGAATGCTTCATCCGACGATCAACCTCGAGAATCCGGAGCCGGAGCTTGCAGAGGTTGATGTAGTAGCCGGCTCACCCGTGCCTTGCAAGGTAAAAGTTGCTCTTTCCAATTCTTTTGGATTTGGCGGCCATAATTCGACCCTTATTTTTGCCCCTTATGTACCCTGATTGATCATGAAACAAGATGAATCTTTCGGAATCATCCCCTTATCAAAAAAGAAAGACCAATGGGAAGTTTTTCTCATTCAACATAGAAGCGGCGGTTATTGGGGATTTCCCAAAGGCCACGCTGAGCCCAATGAAACCCCTTTTCAGGCGGCATCTCGCGAGCTAAAAGAAGAGACAAATTTAGATTGTGCAAAACTTCTTTGGGAAAAACCTTTGCATGAGGAATACTGGTTTCAATTTGAAGGAAAAAGAGTTTTTAAAACGGTCCGCTACTTTATTGCCGAAGTAAAAGGTGTGATCAAGCTGCAAAAAGGGGAGATCAATAGCGGTATTTGGCTTGGATTTCCCCAGGCAATTGAAAAAGTAACGCATCAAGAAGGAAAGGCTATTTTGAAACAAGTAGCCCATATTTTGAAGATTGAATTGGAGTATTTATGAATAGGACGATCGCAATATCTTATGAAGAAAAAACGTTTTCTTTTTTAAGATCGACAACATTTGTTGTTCTTGCAAGTTTTCTCATTGGCCTTTTTGCAAAAGTTTCGATCCCTTTTACTCCGGTCCCGCTCACCATGCAGTGCACGGTAATTCTTCTCCTATCTGCTCTTCTCGGCGCAAAAAGAGCATTTGCTGCAGTCTTTCTGTTTCTTTGCCAAGGAGCTATTGGATTGCCGGTTTTTGCCTATGGCGGAGGATTTCATTATCTTTTTGGCCCAACCGGAGGCTATCTTTTTGCTTATTTGGCAGCAGCTTATCTAGTGGGACATCTTGCTGAGAAAAAAGAGAGAAGCTCTTTTGAGATGTTTTGGATTCTAGCTGCCGGAAATTCCCTCTTTTTCCTTGTCGGCGTCCCTTATCTTGCATGTTTCATTGGGATGAAGCAGGCTATCATTTCAGGATTTTTGCCTTTCATTATTGGCGATATTCTGAAACTTTTAGCATCTGTTAAAATTTTGCATTGGCTACGATCGCGAGTGTAAGTCGGGAGATGCAAACGAGCTCTTTACTGTCGTTGTAGACCTTGATTTCCCAGACTTGCGTGGTTTTTCCGAGATGAAGCGGTTTGGCAATTGCTGTGACAGTTGATCCAATTCGGACAGGACGGAGATGATTTGCGTTAATATCAAGCCCGACACATGCTTTTTGGCTTTGATCGATGCAGTAATTTGCCGCTGCACTTCCCACAGTTTCTGCAAGGGCTGTCGTTGCCCCGCCATGCAAAATCCCCATTGGCTGGCACGTTTTTTGATTTACCGGCATCGTAGCAGTGAGAAAGTCATCCCCAACATTGATAAATTCGATGTCTAGATGAGAAGAGAGGGTATTTCTTGCCCGCTTATTGATCTCTTCAATACTTATGGCCGTGATCCAAATGGGAGGCATTCGCTAGAGTCTATCCGTAAGATCAATGGAAAACAAGCGGCTCTTTCGCTTGTGATCAAATGTTAATATTTAAATATTTAATTGCAGTGGTTAATAATGATCAATTATGTTATAATAATTGTAAAATTAAAAACTATTTTTTATGATATCATTTATTTTAAGTTCAATTTTATTAGTTTCAAATATTGCTGATCCAGATGGATGGGCTGTAGTCGAAAAAGAACAGGTCTATTCAGAAGAGGTGCAGGATGAGGATCGAGGAGAATGGGTTGTTTTTTCCAAATGGATGGATCAAGAAAAATTCCTCGTTCGTTTGCCTGATGATCCCTCTTATCGCTACTTTGAAGGGGGGATGCAAATTGAGTCTCGAGAAGGGAGCGATGATTTTCGGCTTAGGATTGAAAAAAGGGTAGGCGGAGAAATTGAGTCCTATTTTCAAGATCGAATCGAGGAAATTGAAAATCAAGAGCGTACTTTTCTTTATAAAGTGGAACAAAATGTTGATGGAAACGGCATCAATCTATTGTACTTTTCAGAAGATCAGTGGGTGCGCGAGAGCATAAAGATAAGCCCTCATTTCCTCTATACATTTTCCACAATAAGCTCTGATATGTCAGGAGCAAAACATCAAAAATTCATCGATTCCTTCGATGTAAAGTCTTAGTAGAAGTTTCAAAAAAGTTTACAGAAAATGGAGCTGTCTTGTATATTTCTCATATTCTTTGTCCTTCAAGGATAAAGAAATAGAACAGCGAGACTGTTCAGACTGTTTTGACAGTAGAAGAAGAGAAGAATAGAAGAACTGACTTGTGCGGATCTTT
>CAZXLK010000051.1:0-9540 GCA_964641775.1 uncultured bacterium
CTACAAAATATAGTGAAGCAGATGCAGTAGCAGAGGTGCAAAAGATCAAAGCGGCAATCAATGTTCTTTTACAAATGATTTCTCCGCAGATTGAACATGATCGTAAAGAAGAGGCAAAAAGAGACCTTTCAGTCTTAACGCAAGAGATGCAAAGTACATCAGCTCTTGCAGCCCATTCTTTCGATAACTTAAGCTATCAATCGGAAATTTTAGTTCACGCTTAAAGAGTTCATGCGGATTTGTCGCGTGTGAGGCGGGGAGGCTCTCCGTTTAGCACGCTATCCTTATCAACGTGAATTTCTTTGATGGTGGGATCGGAGGGGACTTCGAACATAAGGTCCCGGAGGATCGATTCGGTAATCATCCGAAGGGCGCGGGCGCCGGTGCCTGTTTCTTTGGCCCTTTGAGCCATGGCTTTTAAGGCTTCGGCGGAAAATTCCAGTTTCACATTTTCTTCTGCAAAAAGAGCGATGTATTGCTTGAGGATCGCATTTTTGGGCTGGGTGAGGATTTCGATGAGATCGTCGACTGTGAGTTCGTTGCAGTTGGCAATGCTGTTGAAACGGCCTACAAATTCAGGAATCATCCCAAAAGAAATGAGATCTTCCGGCTCCACTTTAGAGAGGAGGTAGTTGGTTTCTTGGGTATCAAAGGCTCTTTTTGCGCTAAGATCAAAGCCAATGGTGCTTTTGCCAAGCCGCTTGGCAATGAGTTTATCGAGATGAACAAAGGCCCCGCCAACAATAAAGAGAATATTTTGCGTGTTGACTTTGATGTATTCCTGATTGGGGTGTTTGCGCCCCCCTTTGGGAGGGACATTGGCAACCGTTCCTTCTACGATTTTTAAAAGCGCTTGCTGTACCCCTTCTCCAGAAACATCGCGGGTGATGGAGACATTGGCGGTTGTTTTTCGGATTTTATCGATTTCATCTACATAGATAATCCCATGCTCTGCTTTAGCAACATCATAATCGGCTGCTTGAAGAAGGCGGAGGATGATATTTTCCACATCTTCCCCTACATAGCCGGCTTCTGTCAGCGTAGTTGCATCGGAAATGGCAAAAGGGACATCAAGAATGGTGGCAAGGGTTCGGGCGATGAGCGTTTTGCCGGAGCCGGTTGGGCCAATGAGAAGGACATTGGATTTACTATATTCAATCTCCCCTTGCTTGCTTAAAGAGCGGATCCTTTTGTAATGGTTATAAACGGCAACGGAGATCGTCCTTTTGGCGTTTTCTTGACCGATGATGTATTCATCAAGATGGAGCTTGATCTCTTTTGGCTTGAGAAGCTTCATCTCATAGGAGATCGGCTTTTTTTGGATGATTTCTTGGCAAAGCCCTACGCATTTATCACAGATGTAGGCGTTTGGTCCCGAGATCAGCTTTTCGACCAAATCTTCGGTTCTGCCGCAAAAAGAGCAGCTGGCAAGTTCGGGTGGTTTTTTACTCATGAAAAAGTAGCGCTTGGTTCCGGCATTTCTTTTGCTGTGCCACCTGCAGCTAGAGCTGTAGGTTTGGCAATTTGATCAATGATCCCATAGCGAAGGGCCGCTTCCGGATTCATGTAAAAATCCCTTTCGGAATCTTCTAACACCTTTTCAATGCTCTGTCCTGTAAAACGGGACATCAAAGAGGAGGTGATTTTTTTCAGCTCCAAAATCTCTTTCGCTTGCAGGGCAATATCTTCTGATGTTCCGCCAACTCCTCCGTAGGGCTGATGGAGCATCACGCGGCTATGGGGAAGGGCATATCGCTTGCCTTTGGTTCCTGCAGCAAGAAGGAGCGCTGCCATGGCGACTGCTTGTCCAATGCAATAGGTATTAATATCGCAGCCCAAAAATTGCATCGTATCGAGAATCGCAAGGCCCGATGTGATCATCCCCCCACCCGAATTGATGTAGAGATTGATGTCTTTTTTGGGATCTTCCATTTTGAGAAAAAGAAGCTGCGCTACGACAACATTTGCTACTTGATCGCCGATTTCAGTGCCGATAAAAATGATTCGATCTTTCAAAAGCCGAGAATAGATGTCCATGGAGCGCTCGCCACGGCCCGTATCCTCGATCACATAAGGGGTTAAAGACATAATTTTGCCTCCGCTAACGCTAATATATACTGTCGATTCTTTACACGGTCAAGCATTTATTGACTGGCTGTCACTTGTTACTACTGTTTTTAATAATGTAATCTTGGGCTTTTGCTAAGATGACTTTAGAAAGGGCTATGGCAAAAACCTCTTTCGGAATCTGATCTATGCTTTGGGGCAGCTCTTTTCCATGGCTTCTCATCATTGCAATCGCTTCATGTTGGGCATCCTGGTAAGTGATTCCAATATTTGCATCGCGAACAATTTGGCGGGAAAGATAAAAAATCTGCACCGAATGCATCGCTTCCGCTTCAATTTTTTCCAGGAGTTTTTTTCGATCATCCTCGCTTAAATTTTCCCAATCTTTTCTAAAATTGGCATTTTGCAAGAGCTGTTTTTGCCTATGTTCTTTTTCCGTTGCAATGAGTGAGTGGGGAAGCTCAAAAGGATAATTTTTTATCAAAAAGGCATTGACCTGTTCTCGCAAAAGCTCTTGCGCTTTTTCATCTCTTTGCCGGTTTAACATATCGGTGATTGACTGACGCATGTGGACAAGATCTTTAGCTCCGACCTTTTTTGCAAATTCCTCATCCAAGGAAGGGAGGGTTGCCTCTTCGAGCTTTAAGACTTTGATCCGAACTTTTTTCGGCAAAAATTCTTTTTTCTCCTCTTCGGTTGCATCCTCATCAGGCTCGCTTGTCCCTTCTCGAACATCACCAACTTTAGCGCCAATGACGAGATCTTGCATCCATTTTGCCATCCGCTCTTTCGATACTTCAAAACGGACCTGGTTAAAGACCCGAGTGGCACTCTCCCCCTCGAGAGTGTCGAGATCGATCATGATATAATCTTTTTCCTGGATGGGCCTATCACTCACCTCTTTCCATGATGCAAAGAAAAATCGCATCTGCCTGATCGCTTCTTCGATTTCTTTTTCCCCAACTTCAGCCCTTTTTACAGGTTTTGGTGCAAATTGTTTTGGATCAACCGTTGGAATCAGAGGTTCCGTTTCAAACTGGAATACTAATTCCGCAACGTCCTCAGACATCTTTTTCAAATCAAAAGTGATGCGGGCGTTATTATTTAAAAGGGGAACTTTTGCAAGCTTCTCAGCCTCAGAAAAAGCAAGATCGGCAAGCTTGCTATGGGTCTCTTTTTCCACTTGGGCAGGATACTTTTTCAAGATCATCTCTTCCGGAGCTTTTCCCCTCCGAAATCCGGGCAGCTCCACTTCTTTGCCCACTGCCTTGACTGCCTCCAATTTGGCATCCTTAATTAAGGGAGCTTTTGCCTTAATTTGCATTTCTATCATGCAAGAAGGTTTCCGCTCGACGATTGCAGTGACTTTATCGTTGTTAAATTCGTTTGTCATAAATTAATAGCGGGTGATGAGGCTCGAACTCACGACCCTCACGTTGGCAACGTGATGCTCTACCACTGAGCTACACCCGCATACAAAGCGTTAAATTATATCTTCTTCCCTCTTTTTTAACAACCTATGTCCGTGAGTTAATTGCAAAAGTTCGCTTGTTTTTTTTCAACGCAAAGGCGCAAAGGCGCAAAGACACGCAGAGGATCCCTGGGATCGGCCTCCACTTTTTGCTTAACGCAAAAAGCACGGCCCTTCGGTAAATTTTTTTCTTCAAGCCTTCGGCTCGAAAAAAAATTTCCCTTCGGGTCTCTGAGCTGGCGCTCAGTGGAGGCCTAGCCCTTGTGAGCACTCAGGGGTGTAGCTAATGAGGGCCCCGTTTCTTGAACCGCAGGTTCAAGAGGACATGAGGGGGAAAATTTTTTTTCGAGCCGAAGGCTTGAAATAAAAAATTTTTCACCGAATGCCTTTTTTGCAAAGCAAAAAAGTAGGGGCCCTTTTCCGGTGATACGAGCACCCTCTGCGTTTCTTTGCGCCTTTGCGCCTTTGCGTTGAAAAAAAACAAGCGAACTTTTGCAAGTACTTCCAGTACCCGAAATTCTTAAAGCTTTATTTAATTAAATACCCACCTCTCTAAAAATAACTTGAATTATTCAATAAAAATAAATATAAAAATTAATAGTTTTTGAAAAGAGTGATTATATGATTCGGATTGCCCATCGGGGAAATCTTCACGGTCCTAATCCTGAGAAGGAAAATACCCCATCTTATATTGAAGCAGCCTTGCGCCATTTTTTTTGCGAGATTGATCTTTGGTTTACCGATCGATGTATGCTGGGCCACGATCAACCTACGATCCCCGTTGAGCCGAATTTTTTATGTAACCCAAAGCTTTTTATCCATTGCAAAAACATCGAAGCCCTTGTTTTTATGAGTGAGATGCCGGCGACCTATTTCTTTCATGATAAAGATCCATTCGTTCTCACTTCCAAGGGCCATATTTGGTGTTATCCTAATCTTAAGCCCATTCCACACGGCATAAATCTCTTGCCGGAATGGAACCGGTTATCCAAAGAAGATCTGCAAGGATGTGTTGGGGTTTGTTCCGATTACATAGCTAACTATTAAGGATGTATATGAATATTGTGATTCCAATGGCAGGAAGGGGAGAGAGATTTAGAATCCAGGGATTTGAAGTTCCAAAGCCAATCATAGACATTCATGGGTCTCCTATGATTCAAGCTGCAATTGATAGTCTTGGGGTTCATGGAAATTATATATTTATCGTTTTTGATTATGAAAATGATTCTTTTAACAAAAAGATATTAGAAGCAATTCACTCATCTTGCCCAAATCCAAAGATTATAAAGATCAATTTCATCACTGAGGGGCCGGCATCAACCGTAATACTTGCAAAAGAATTGATCAATAACGACGAGCCGCTCTTAGTTGCAAATTGCGATCAAATCATGAAATGGGATTCCGAGGAGTTTTTAAAAGCAATCGATACAAAAAAAGATGGAATTGTCGTTACTTATTTTTCAACCACAGAAAAAAATAGCTATGTGGAGTTACTGGATGGGCGGGCGATCCGATTTGCGGAGAAGAAAGTGATCAGCAACCATTCATTAAATGGGATCCATTTTTGGAGAAGAGGGAAAGATTTTGTAAGGTCAGCGGAGAAGATGATTGCGAAAAATATCCGTGTGAATCGGGAATTTTATATCTCCGAAACCTATAATCAATTGATTGAAGAGGGGTGCGATATTGGGATTTATGAAATTCCAAAAGAGGAGCATTGGGCGATTGGAACCCCTGAGGATTTAAAAAAATATTTATATGCGTATTCATAACATTGCGGAATTTAAAGGGGGCTGGTTTATTGGAAATTTTGAGCCGGCTCTACTTAAAACAAAAGACTTTGAAGTGAGCTATAAATTCCATTTCAAAGGAGAAGTTTGGCCAAAGCATTTCCACAAAATCGCTACTGAATACAACTGTTTAATTTTTGGATCGATGATGATTCAAGATGTCAAGTTAAACGCGGGAGATGTGTTTGTGATAGAGCCTAAAGAAATTGCAGATCCCGTATTTCTGGAAGATTGCCATCTCATTGTTGTGAAAGTGCCATCTATCCCAGAGGACAAATATGAAATGCAGTAAATTTTTCTAAAAATTTTTGTTGCACATGGTGTCAAAAAAAGGTAAAACGAAATCTCGGACGGTTATGCTAAATTTCAGAAAACTGAGACAAGATTTCTCTTCTGCGATTTTAAAAGAAGGACGGCATCTCTACGAGAAAAATAAGATCGTAAATGCAAAAATCATCAAGCTTGACAATGATGTCATCCGCTTTAGCAGCCAGATATTGGGAAATTTCGAAAACACCTATGAGAGCGAAATCGAGGTCGATCGCTTTGAATCGCAGGCAATTTTAACCAACTGCGATTGTCCCAGCAGATTCGATTGCCAGCATCTGGCAGCGCTCATTTTCTTTTTAGAAGATAAGATTGATTCTCTTCTTGTGGCATTTTCGAAAGAGTCGGACATTGACAAAGCTGAGCTTGGCACAGAAGAAAAACAAGAGCTCATAGAGGCGATCAAAGAGGCAGAGACCAAAGAAGTGGTCAAGCAAGATGCCCGTTATCAAAAGCAAGTTTTGCAAGAATATGCTACCTCTGCGGAAATTTTATCGAATTCTCCTTTCTTTTTGCCATCGGAGGCAACGGAGCTTGCCAGCGCAGAGCTTGGGGTCATTTTTAATCCCCAATCGTTTCATGGAGAAAAAAGGGGGAAGGTGGAGTATCAATTGGCGCTCCGCTTGCCAACCAGATCCAAACCGCTCCAAATTTCTCATCTAAAATCGTTTTTCGATGCGGTCCGCTATGAAGAGCCCCTTTTTGTTGCCGGAAGAAAACTCTTTTTCTCATTGAAGAGCTTTGATGAAGTGGGAAGTTCGTTGCTGACCCTTCTTTTAAATTCGACAAGATTCAATGAGATAGCCAAAGAAGAAAGGGCGCAAAGAATTGCTCAATTAGATCTGGAAAATTTTGGGCTCATGTTGGCAAGGGCTCATGAAATTGCAATGCGGCTATCAGGGCCAAGAGGATTTAAAGATTTAGATGATGATCTTCCTCAGCTTCCTTGCCTTTATCTTGGCAATTTGGAAACGCCTTTAAAGTATGCATTTAATCCGGTAGGTCTTCGGTTTCAATTAGAATATATTGAGCCTCCTGCTGCAAAGATTTTGCTGCAGCCCATGTTGGTGATCAAAGATCAGATTCTCCATGCAGAAGATGCCGTTTTATTTGAATGCGCATCTCCCGGAATGCTCTATCAAGATGTTTATTACCGTTTTCCGTCCCATATCAAAAGGACTCACTTATTGAATATCACTCTCATTCGGGAGATGACAATTCCGGAGGCCCTTTTTGGGTCATTTGTGGAAAACGCATTGCCTGAAATCAAAAGGTTTGCAGAAGTTTCCAATACAGAAATCATCGACCGATTTGTGACGCTCCCCTTTGCAGGTAAACTCGGTGCCAGATGCAGCCTTTCTTATCTCGACGGCGAATTGGAGGCGACTCTCTTTTTCACCTACGAGAATCAAGAAGTGCCCGCAAGGCTGGAAAAATTAACCTACGACGAGATCAAATCTTTTGTGCAGCCGCAAGGGGTACTTGCCCGAAACCTAGTCGAAGAGCGGCAAATCATCGACGAGCTTTTCCAAGATTTTGTCTATGATCCGGCAACTGTTTCCTATCATGCGAAAAGTGAAAAAAAGATTGTAGAATTTATGACGGGAGTCATCCCGCGCAATCAGGGTAGGGTCCAATTCGAATGTCCGCAAAATCTTTTAGATCAATTTATTTATGATGAGACGGCATTTACACTCCTCCTCGATGCAAGCGATACGGTTGGCTATTATGATATTGATTTAACAGTAAGAGGAGCTCTTAAAGGAGTCAAACTCGACATTCTTTGGGAATGCATTGCATCGAAAAGGGCCTTCTTAGAGCTAGATCCTGCCAAGGCGAGGAAAAAAGAAGCTAGTCCTCGCATGTCGAAAATCTTAGTTCTCGATTTGGAGCGAATCTCCAAACTGGTTCAAATTTTTGATGAGCTTGGAATTAAAAAACTCGATGATAGTAAAGAGCAAAAACCTCTTTGGAATTTAACGACTATTGATCCTAAAGTATTTGAAAATCTTCCTGTCGAATTCAAGATGTCGGAAAAGCTTTTGGAAATCAGAAGGCAAATGCTGGGTGAGATCAGCATGACGCCATCTCAAATTCCAAAAGAGATCAAAGCCACTTTAAGACCTTATCAAATGGAAGGGATTTATTGGCTCGAGCGTCTAAGAATGATGTTCTTAAATGGGATTTTGGCAGATGACATGGGGCTTGGCAAAACGCTGCAAGCAATCAGTGCAATCACCCAGCTTTTAGGGATCAATAAAAAAGCAAAAACCCTCATTGTTTGTCCCACATCGCTGCTTTATAACTGGAAAGAAGAGATCCATAAATTCAATCCGAAAATTAGAGCAATCGTTGTCGATGGAATACCAAGCCAAAGAAAAAAACTGCTTGCAATCTTAGATGAATATGATGTGATCATTACCTCCTATTCGCTTTTGCAAAAAGATATTGAAAGCTATTGCCATATGTCTTTTCACTACGCCATTTTAGATGAAGCGCAGCACATCAAGAATCGAGGAACGCGCAATGCCAAATCAGTCAAGATGATCCAAGCAGCGCATAGGCTCATTTTAACGGGAACGCCCATTGAAAATTCTCTGGAAGAGCTTTGGAGCTTGATGGATTTCTTAATGCCGGGCTTTTTAAGCTCTTACGAGCGGTTTGTCGAAAAATATATCCGGGAAACCGGACAAAATCTATCGCAAAATATCGAATATCTTCGCAAAAAAATAGGCCCCTTTATTTTGCGCCGGATGAAAACCGATGTCTTGCAGGAGCTTCCCCCTGTCGACGAAATCGTTTATCACTGCCAGCTATCTGAAATGCAACAAGAACTCTATCGATCTTATGCAGCCTCTGCCCGCGATGAACTAACTAAATTGGTTGCAAGAGACGGATTTGATAAAGTGCAGATCCATGTCCTTGCAACGCTTACCAGGTTGAAGCAAATCTGCTGCCATCCTGCCATCTTTGCAAAAGAAAAGGCAGAGCTTGGCGATTCAATGAAATATGATCTTCTTCTTGAGCTTCTCCAATCGCTTGTTGAAAGCGGGCATAAAACAGTGATTTTCAGCCAATACACAAAAATGCTTCAAATCATGAGAGAAGATTTTGAGCAAAGAGGCATTCCGTTTAGTTACCTCGACGGAACTACGAAAAACCGGCTGAACATTGTCAATGAGTTCAATGACAATGCGAAAATTCCTGTATTTTTAGTCTCCTTGAAGGCGGGAGGAACAGGGCTCAATCTTGTTGGCGCAGATACGGTGATCCACTATGATATGTGGTGGAATCCTGCAGTAGAAGCGCAAGCTACCGATCGAGTGCACAGAATCGGACAAAAAAATTCCGTATCTTCTTACAAGCTCATCACCTTGAATACAATCGAAGAAAAAATCGTAGAAATGCAAAAACGGAAAAAAGGATTGGTCAAGAAAGTTGTGAGCTGCGATGATGAAGCAATAGCAAAACTCACGTGGGAAGACGTTTTAGAATTATTGCAGACTTAAGAGAAGATGGATAAGACGATTTTAAATCACGCGATTCAAACCTTAGAGACCTTAAGAAATTTTGCCACCAAAAGAATTGGCCGGCTTTCCGTAATTTTTTCCAGCGATATCGGCATTGACCTTGGCACGGCAAACACCCTTGTTTATGTGCGAGGAAAAGGAATTGTTCTTGCAGAACCATCCGTTGTTGCAGTCGATTCATTGACGAATGAAGTTTTAGCCGTCGGTCATAAAGCCAAAGCCATGCTTGGCAAAACACCTCGAAAAATCCATGCGGTCCGTCCCATGAAAGATGGGGTGATCGCCGATTTTGAAATCGCTGAAGGGATGTTGAAGGCGCTCATCAAGCGGGTCACTCCGGCGCGCAGTCTGTTCC
>CAZXLK010000052.1:0-9515 GCA_964641775.1 uncultured bacterium
AGAATTTCTCATAAATAACCCCCCTGCCTGTGCCTGTGCCCGTGCCTCTGCCCGATCCCTTGCCCGATTTAAATATTTTGAAGCCGTTACATAGCCTGTTCTTTCGCAAGAGAATCCTGAACGATCTGGAGTGCCTCTTCATAAGTTTCTTGGTAAAGAATTATGTAACTTTTATTTGAGTCGTGCGCTCTATAAGTCAAAACTCCATTGTTTGCCGTTGCAACACATAATTTCCCCTCACCAAAATCCTTCCCCTTTCGATCAAGAACAAATAAATCAATATGTATGCTTTTAGGTTCAAAGGGAAATTTGTCTAGGTAAGAACGAATGCGTTCATCACCATTGATCTCACTAGCAAAATCTTGAACTGCCTTGACCAATAATTCTCTTGCTCTATTCACATCAATGGATTGATGATAATTAAAGCCCAGATAAAGCATTTTGATTTGATGCATCATCTGCCCACCAGTGCCACAGGGAATTAGTCCAGTTTCTTCTCTAATCTTGATTGCTGCCTTTTTCATAATCTCATTTGTTATTTTCTCCTTCTGGCTTGGTTGATAAGGATGATTCCATTCACAACTGCAAAAGGCAAAAACCATTACTAAATAAAATATGAATCTCATTTATATTCTCCATTATTATTTAAATATTCTTCGATACGAATTCTAATATGTTCTTCAAAAACCGGATTTTGAAAAGAGTGAGCGCTTTCAGTCGAATTCGGTTCCGGTTTTAACCAAATAATCTGATCTTGATATTCTATTGCCTGTTCTAGCAATTTTGACATACCGCATTCATTGGGATCAAGCGCTCCCCTATAAACCAGTTCACCGTACGGGACAACATCCCCTTCGCAAGCATAGTTAAAAGATTGATAACACACTTCTTTAGGTACAACTGCTGCGGGAGCGATGGCAACAACGATGATCCGTTTTTTAATTTCCTCGGGCAGGTGTGCGAGGCTATTCCGTACATGGAGGGCTCCTTGGCTATGGCAAAATTGTAAATATTTAGCATTGGGTCGATCCATATTTTGCAGATGAAAAGCTGTCCAATTTTGGATCAGAAGCTGTTCTGTATTGGGTGAAATCCCTGGATAGTTCATGGTAAAAATTTCTGCAGTATCGATTACCGGTCCATGAGATCGATTATAAACCCAATCAACTTTTTGTCTGGGAGCCAAAGACTGAAGGTAGCTCATATTATCAACAGCATCATCAAAGGAGTTATTCATACCATTAATCCCCGCAATGCGAAGATAAGAAGGATTATCCTCAATCGTTGTGAAGTAGCATGATGGCTCCCGAATGGAAAAAGAGTCATTGGAATTCTCAAGGCCGAAGATCTCTTTTTTAATCATATCGATCACATTTGTAACCCTCGGTCTTTCCTCTGGGGCCGAGGGAAAGGATGGAAAATTCCCTTCAAAAGGGGGAGAATGGATCATTGAAGGTTCACGCCCTAAAATCTCATTATAACTAGAATAATGTCCATCGAACAAAATGCCCTTTTCGCCAAAAATCAATTTGTCCTGAGTAAGTGATGGTGGAGGGGGGGCAAATGGTAGAGGTTCCATCATGATGTCCCTTGGCAAAGGATGCTGAAATGGCTTTTGATCGAAACCGGGGCTTTCGATCATCGTAGATCGATCCAAAGAAAGGGATTGCGGGGGCGGATTTGCGATAAAGGACTCTTGTGGCTGATTTAAACGTGGATTTTCTGGCCAAGGTTTTCTATTTGAGACCTTGGGAGGATCGAAATCTTTTTTAGTCAATTCGTCTATTGCTACACCACCTGCTGCTGCGGCGCCGCCTGCAGCAGTACCTCCTGTCGAAACTGCTACGACTACAACAACAGTAATGACAACGGCAACAGCTACGCCAATGAGAATTTCTTTTTTATGTTTTTTCCAGAACTTGGATATCGATTTTCTAAAACCGACTTGTAATATTTCATCTTTAGTAGAAAAATCAAGCGCCTGGATATCTTTAGCTAAAAGTGTACGGCCGGCATCTGTACTGCCAAGCCAGGCATACTGAGCAGCCAGCCTCTCGAATGCAGAATCCGATTGCTCCTGAAAAAGAGTCTCTAAAATACGCAATTTTACTTCTTCGCAAAATTCTGAAGCTTCTTCCCACGAAACCTGGCGCCCATTCCAAACTTGGGTTTGCAATGCCCAGTTTGCAAAAGCAAGCGGATCTCCAATTTCTAAATCATCATTTAACTCAATTGACATAAACTCCTCTTAATCAGCGAAGAGAATATCAATTGAACGTTTTTATGCATAGATTCCACCCATCCTAACCCCTGCCCGTGCCTGTGCCCGTGCCTGTGCCCGACCCCTTGTTTGATCCCTTTCTCGATTTTCTATTTCAAAAACTTTGTAAAAATATATAATCACATTCATGACACTGCAACTTGATCCTGATGTGCAAAAACGGGTTCAAGCTTGGCTCGATGGGCCTTTTGATGAAGAGACGAAGGCTGAAATTCGCAAGCTGATCCAAGATAATCCGAAAGAATTATCGAATGCTTTTTTCAAAGATCTTTCTTTTGGAACCGGCGGGATGCGCGGGCTAATGGGCATTGGGACCAATCGGATCAATGTCTACACCATCCGCATTGCTACGCAAGGACTTGCCAATTATATCGAGAAACAGCCGCCTGCGGATCGGGGGTTTAGTGTTTTTATTGGATATGATGTGAGAGAGCATTCCAAAGAATTTGCCGAAGAAGCTGCAAAAGTTTTGGCGGGAAATGGAATTCGGGTCTTCATTTCAAGAGAAATTTGCCCAACTCCCCTTGTCTCTTTTGCATGCAGGTATTTTGGCTGCACGGCGGCAATTATGATCACGGCATCTCATAATCCCCCGCAATATAACGGCTATAAAGTCTATTGGTCAGATGGAGGGCAAATTGTTTCTCCTCACGACATTGGAATTATGCAAGAAGTGCACAAGGTAAAAACCGTCCGTTTGGGATCTCTCGACCCTCCTCTTGTCCACTGGTCGGGAAGAGAAATTGACGATGCCTATTTGAAAGAATTGAAAAAAATTCAGCTCCTTCCCGAACTAGACGGCTCTCAATTGAAAATCGTCTATTCCAATCTCCATGGAACAGGAATTCGGATTGTGCCCGAAAGCTTAAAATCGCTTGGCTTTACCAATATTTCTCTAGTTGGGCCGCAAGCTGCTCCCGATGGAAGATTTCCCAATGCCCCAAAGCCCAATCCCGAAGAAGAAAAAACGATGGAGCTGGGAACAAGGCAGCTATTGCACCAACATGCCGATATTTTTCTTGCCACCGATCCTGATGCCGATCGCATCGGCGTTGTTGTGAAAACCGGTAATCAAGCAGTACGGCTCACCGGCAATCAAACAGCTTGCATTTGTCTGGATCACATTTGCAGATCTTTGAAAGAGAAGGGCAAATTTCCTCCCAATGCCGGTTTTATCAAAACCATCGTAACCACTGAGCTTTTTAAAACAATTTCCGAAAGCTATGGAGGGACTTGCATCGATGTTTTGACCGGTTTTAAATACATTGCCGAAATGATCCATCTTTGGGAGACGAGTTTTGGCGGGCTGCAATATGTCTTTGGCGCAGAAGAGTCCTATGGCTGTCTCATCGAAACTTTCGTAAGAGATAAAGATGCGATTTCAGCAAGTTGCCTCATTGCTGAAGTTGCCATGGATGCAAAATTGCAAAGAGAGACCCTCGTAGATAGACTCTATGCAATTTATCGCAAATTTGGAATCCATAGAGAATCCTTAACAGATCTCTCATTTACCGATTCTCCCAGTTCTTTAGATGAAATCAAAAAAATGATGCAGCTTCTTAGAAAAAATCCCCCCACTACGATCGGCGATTTAAAAGTGACAAAATTAGAAGATTATTCAAATGGGACAATGCCTCTTCCTAAATCGGATGTTCTTCGCTTTTGGCTATCCGATCAATCAAAACTTGTGATCCGCCCTTCCGGAACAGAGCCCAAAGTCAAAATCTACACAGAAGTGGTTGCCTCTGCAACTGACAATATCGAAAAAGATCTTGAAAAAGCAGATAGCCGTCTAAAAAAAGTAGTCGATGATTTCCAAAAAACTCTTTAAAAAATTCTCACATCTCGCTAATATTCATGGCATTTAAGGAGGAAACATTCACGCAAAGACTTCTTGTATTTCGTAATTTGGATTTCCATCCAACTTCTCTTGTACATCAGTGCCATCTTTTATGTGCAAATGCTAGGTATAAAAGGTGTGCAAAGCTAGAAGATGCCCCGAAAATAGCTGATTGTCTCACAGCAATCCATTTTATCTTTCAGGGGGCATTTCCTACACTTGATTGGATTGGAAATATGCCAAGAAATCTCCTATATGAAAATAAGTGGCAGATTCATGATATTGCCCCCTCTGATCTTCGATTCGGCGATATCCTATTTTTAAAGAAAAATGCCTGTAAAAGAGATGTTACACACGTAGCTATGTCCTATGGCTTGGACAATCTGTTTCACTGCTCTTATGAAAATCAAGGTGCGGTCATTGAAAAAATCAACGCCATTTTTGTCCGCTATACCCAGCCAAGTAAAGATGCAATGTTTTCATTTATTGATCCAAGAACTTCAAATGATTAACCCGAATTATTTTCTTAGAGACAAGACTTTGCGGCTTAATTCATCTCTTGCCCGCTCATTATCATGAAGGGGCCTGGAAAGATAGGTTTCGATCAAAGGGATTAAGTCCTCAATCCCATCCATTCCATTTTTTTGATTTTTGATCTGATAGACAAATGTCTTTAGCGCTTTCGTAGAATCAGAAGTATTCATTTCCACACACCAAGTAACATTTTCTAAAAAAAGGGCTCTAATTGCTAACGGATCTAAATCGTCAGAATAAGAAGGGCTTCTTTGCCACAGTGTTGGATGATCAAGAGAGATTTTTTGACTAAGCATACATTCCCTCCAGTTTGGTAAAAGAATATTTCAAAGATTCAATTAAGGCAAGGTTATTTCGAATGAGTTGGATTGCCCGCATGCTAAAAGAGTCTTTCACTTCGCATTTGCTCAAAAATTCGTCCCATTTAAATTCATAGGCAAGCTTGAGGCCTTCTTGCATCCCAATGAGCACATGCTCAGGAATCAATTTAACAAAAGAAGTATAATCATCATTAAGATTTGAATCGTTTTGTATTTGTTGTAACTCTCTTTCAATGTTTGATTGTATATGTCTAGCGACTAATTTAGGATCACCAATTAAAAATGCAAATACCTGATTTAACCTTTGAATTTTTGCATCATAGTCAATAGGGATAACATCTTCGACTTTCGTCTCTTCGTCAGAATCTTCTCCAAACAAAAGTCTAATACCTTGCACATCTTCATGATTTTCTCTTTTTCGATCTGCCAAATCTAAAGTGCAATTATCAATGGGATAAATATCAATATCGTTATCTATTCGATTCCATTTGATTAATATGTTTCCTGAATTAAAAGATCCAATTCTACTAAGAGGCTCTTTTATATTATCGGTGAAAGAAACCAATCGATCATTATTACCTAAGATCATATCGAATATGGCGATTTTACCAAATTCTTGGAGCATTCTTTTTTGTGCATTCAATGGCAGATTTTTAAAGAGGCCATTTTCAATTGCATCTTTAAAGCTAATTCCATTCAAAAAAGGCATATAGATGGCTGAAAGATTGTCAAGCCCTGCTTCCATGGCACATTTTTCTTGGGCTGCAAGAATCCCTAAATTTTTAACAATCTTTTTATGATTGATCACGCAAGTTTGTGGAGCAGGGAGTCCTAATGTTCGAAAAAAGATCGATCCAATATGCTCAACATTACATAGCTCTAAAGGTTGCCATTTCACAACAAAACGATGAAGCGGCATATGGCAAAGAAAAGTAAATCCGGTTGTCCCTGCAGAACTGGCTTTAAAAGAAGTATTCGGGATATTTCTCAGAAGCATTTCTTCAAAATGTTCGAGAGTTTTAATAATAGTATCTTCCTGAATAGATGTTTCGGAAATTGTCGGAAAATGGGATTGAGTTACGTTTGCCATAGATCTATTATACAATAACCAACTAATAAAAAACAAGTTATTATTAAAAAGCAAATATCTTAATAAGATAGACTTACGTCTTTCTGGAACAAGCTTTACTTACGTCTTTCTGGGATACTTAACTCTAACGTGGTAAGTCACAAGGAGGGTTTTAATAAGGACTTTTTTGATACGGCCCATCTCTTCAAAGGTGAGCTGGCATTCGTCAAACTGCCCATCGTCGGTTTTTTCTTGGATCAGGCGATGGATCATCTCGGTGAGCGTTGCTTCATTGATCTCTTCCAAAGATCTCGAGGCGGCTTCAATGCTATCGCAAATCATAATGATGGCCGATTCTTTGGTATGGGGCTTTGGCCCGGGATAGCGAAACTGCGATTCATCGACTTCCTCAACTATTCCCCCTTTTAGCTCCAGCTGTTTGCGGTAAAAATAATAGACCAAAGTAGTCCCATGGTGCTCTTTAATGATGTCGATAAAAGGCTCGGGGAGCTTGTATTTTCTGGCAATGACGACCCCGTCTGTTACATGGGAAATGATCACTTGGGCAGATTCCAATGGAGTTAAAAGTTGGTGGATATTGACAGAGCCTTGCTGGTTTTCGGTATATACAAGGGGGTTATTGATCTTTCCGATATCGTGATAGAGCGTTGCAGCTCTACAAAAAAGGCCATTGGCACCAATTGACGATGCGCAAGTCTCCGACAAGTTCCCCAAAACTAAAGAATGCTGATAAGTTCCCGGAACTTCCATCGCAAAACGGCGCAAAAGCTCTGTATTGGGGTCCATGTATTCCATTAGGGTAATATCGGTCAAAACCCCAAAAAGCGATTCTAAGACCGGCAAAAGGCCAACAACTAGAACCGCAGTAATGAATAAAAAGGCAAAAGAGCCTATGACATCTATCGCAAAATGGTAGCTGATCCAATGGTTTTCACTTAAAACATAGGCGTATAAAACCGGAATGGAGCAGGCCCAAGATTTCATGCAGACTGCAAAAACTTCTTTCCTTTTTCTGAGCCGTCTTGACGTTATGATCACAACGATCGATGTCACGAGATTGAGCACCAAAAATCTACTATGATCGATCGCAAGGCTCACTGACAAAATAATGGAGAGAAATGTCGCGGCAAAAAGGGCTGTTCTAGGAGATAAAAGAATACAAATCAAAAGGGTTGCAAAAGGGGCAACGACCGGATACCGAATCGCCTGAATGAAGCTCGATGTACTCCGGATGAGAACATATTCGGTCAGTTTTGCAAAAACCAAAGTTAAAAGCACGATGCAAACAAAAAGGGAGAGCTGCTGCAAAGAACGGATAAACGTGGGCTGGCTAATTCGAAAATAAAGACCACTGATGGTGCAAAAAATGACGGCTAGCACAAGGCTTGCAATAATGGTTAGAGGGTCCCAAAGGCGGCGGCTTTCTGAGATCTCCTGTTTCATCGACTGCATGATGGAGATATGGCGCGATGTGATTTTTTCTCCCGGCTCTAAAATCCTTGTCCCCGCATAGACTTTGGTCATCTTTTCAGGAATCATCCTTCCCACATGGCTTCGGATTGCATTTTCCAACGCAGCGTCTTCGACAAGAGATAAGTTTTTTAAGCGGAAATAGTCGACAACATAGCGGACAGCTTCTTGTTGCAATCCGGCCGTATGGATGACAACTTCCCAAAAAGGGGCAGGAGGTGCCATAACCCCAAGCTCCGGAACAAATTCATAATAGGAAGATTCGGGATAACCCAGTTCTTTGATCTT
The DNA here is from genome assembly GCA_964641775.1 of uncultured bacterium. GTDB lineage: Bacteria > Chlamydiota > Chlamydiia > Chlamydiales > SM23-39 > CAIPFQ01. Next base: position 7,824 of record CAZXLK010000052.1, read on the forward strand.
TTGGATCGTTCTTGGATCGGTAAACCTACTTTCCAAAAGGATTGTTTCTACAACATCTGCTGCTTTATAAAGATCTTCAAATGTACTCGATGGAAGAGCCGAGCGCCAATTTTTATTGTGGATGAGAGTCTCTTCAAGCTCATAGCGGAGGTCTCGGATTTCTTTATCGTCGAATTGATAGATTTTTCCCACATCTTGCATCGCCTGCTGCTTTAAGATGATGGTCGTTTCATAATCGGGAAATTCAAAATCGATCTGGGCAATGACATACCTAGATGCCGTAGCGTTGAGCTCCAAAACATCGAGCCTAACCTCCCGAAAATGAAGAAAGAGGGCAAGGCAAAAGCCGCAGATAAGTCCAACGATGATCCGCCATCCTCGGTGATTCGAAGCTAGCCATGCTCGCCACCCCTGATCGAGGGAAGGGCGGATCCGATTTTCTTTCATCCCTTTATCTTACCATATTTCTCAATTCTGACGATTGCTATCTGACAACAAATCGTGTATGATTTTTTTTCAATGAAATATCAGGTCCTTGCTAGGCGCTATCGCCCCAAACGGTTTTCAGAAGTTGTTGGCCAGGAAGCCGTTGTCCAGACGCTTAAAAATGCACTCCGTTTCAACATTGCCGCCCATGCCTATTTATTTTGCGGCTCCAGGGGTGTTGGCAAAACTACTTTGGCCCGCCTTTTTGCTAAAGCGCTCAACTGCCAAAAGTTGGGGTCTGACTTGGAGCCTTGCAATGAGTGCCCCTCTTGCCTGGAAATCGCCTCCAATAGCTCGCTCGATGTCATTGAGATTGATGGGGCATCGAATCGCGGCATCGATGATATCCGCCAAATCAATGAAACTGCCCTTTATTCGCCGAGCGCAGGCCGCTTTAAAATTTACATCATTGATGAAGTCCACATGTTGACGAAGGAGGCCTTCAATGCCCTTCTCAAAACGCTCGAAGAGCCGCCCGAAAAGGCCAAATTTTTCTTTGCGACAACAGAGCCTCATAAAGTCCCTCCCACCATCATCAGCCGCTGCCAGCGCTTTGATCTCGGAAGGCTCCAGCTCTCTCAAATCATCGCAAAACTAGGCGAAATCGCAAAAGATCTAGACCGCAAGGCAGAAGAGGCAGCTCTTCATCTCATCGCTACCTTTTCCGAAGGGAGTCTTCGCGATGCCGAATCGGTTTTTGACCAAATCCTTTGTTTTGAGGATGGCCCCATCACAGCAGATGCGGTCCGAAGTTCCTTAGGGCTCATTCCCCAAGAACATTTTTTTGCCCTCGACCGGGCTTTTTCCGAAAACAATCTCCCCTTTGCTTTCCAGCTCGTAGAAACTCTTTTTGCCTCCGGCAAGGATCTTTCCCACTTTTACCAAGGCCTTATTACCCATGTCCGCCACCTCATCACCGCCCGCCTCCTCGGCGACAAAGCCCTCGAGCTTGCCACCGAAATCAAAGAGCTCTACCTGCAATCCGCAAAACTCTACATCCCCTCCCAATGCCTCTACCTTCTCGAATACCTCCTCCGCCAAGAGCCCCAAATCCAAAAAAGCGCCTGCCAAAGAGTTGCCCTCGAATCGACCCTACTCCACTACATCCAAAGCAAAAACCGCATTCCCGTCGAAGTCCTCGTCCGCCGTCTCACCGAACTAGAAAACTCCTTAAAAAACGATCCCCCCAAAATCTTCCCCAAACCG
>CAZXLK010000053.1:0-9450 GCA_964641775.1 uncultured bacterium
CCTCCAAAAAGCATTCCGGAGCCATTGACCATAAGAACCGGGACCGATTCTTTTTTTAATAGCACACGGAGAAGGACCCAGCCGTAAACGGCGCAAATCGATGCTGCAATGACAGAGATTTCAGGCCAGGAAATAAAGCGCAAACTGGAAAGGAGCTCGCTAGAGCCTTTTTGAGAAGCAAGAACCGGGATAAAGCCAATAAAACCAATTGCCATGCCAAGCCATTTGCGCCCATTCATTTTTTCACCAAAGTGCAGATAGGAAAAGAGAGCCGTAAAGAAGGGAGAGAGGCTATAGAAAAAACAAGTTTTAGCAGCTGACATATGCTTTAGGCCCCAAAACTCAAAAATATTGGATAAATACATGCTAAAAATCGAAAAGATCGCAATGGATAAAACTTGTTTTGGCTTAATGGAAAAAACGTCTCGTTTTTTCCAAGCTAAAAACCCTAAAGTTAATAGACCGGCGAAAAGCATCCTTGCTGCGGTAACAAATAGAGGCGAAGAAATCTCCATGGCTAATTTGCCAATAGAAAACATACTTGACCAAAGAGTAAATAAAGATATTAGTATCAATATGTTCATAATAAAAATAGACTAACTTTTAAATGGAATTTATTCAAGCTTGACTTCCCTCAACACAGGTGTAATACTATTTATCTCATGATCCAAAAAATCCTTATTTTATTAGTCCTATTGACAAGCTGTGCAAAAGAGGCCTCTTCCGAGAAGCCCAAAAAACCTCTTGTCCTCGTCAGCATCGCCCCCTACAAATTTTTAGTTAACAAGATTGCAGAAGATGCCCTTGACGTGGAGACGATCATTCCTCCCCGCTCTAACCCCCATGTCTATGAGCCTACATCCAAACAAGTAGCAACTTTGCATAGAAGCGATATTTGGTTTCGGATCGAAGAGCCTTTTGAAAGAAAACTTCTCCCTATCCTTTCTAAGGATTTGGAAGTGCATGACCTCGTCCTTGGAATGGAGCTGGATCACGAAGATCGGCACGTATGGCTCAGCCCCAAGATTTTGAAAATCCAAGCACAAAAAATTGCCAAAGTTCTGCAAAACCGCTACCCTGCGCACTCTGAAAAATTTCAAAAAAATTTAATAGGATTTGAAAAAGAGCTCGACGCAGTTGATGTGGAAATCGGAGCGCTTTTAGCTCCTCTAAAAGCCCGAAGCTTGATCGTTTCTCACCCGGCTTTTGGTTATTTTTGCAAAGATTACGGCCTAGAGCAGATCTCCATTGAGCAAGAAGGAAAAGACCCGAGACCCCGTCATGTGGAAAAAATCCTTGAAATGACTAAAGAAAAGATGCCTGCTTTGGCCTTAGCCCTTCCTCAGCATAACAATAAAGGGGTTCAGCTTGTTGCGGGTGAAATGAAGCTGCCCGTACGCTTAATAGACCCCTATGCAGAAAATTCTTTGAAAACCATGCTTAGCTTGGCCCGGCTCATTGCAGACCCAAACTCTGGGGCTCCATGAGGGCCGAAAATCTTTTCTTTTCTTATCCAAAGACACCTGTTTTGCAAGGCGCCTCCTTTGAGATCGAACCCGGAGAAATGGTCGGCATCATTGGACCTAATGGCGGGGGTAAAACAACTCTTTTAAAACTCATCATGGGGTTTCTTGAGCCGGATGGCGGCTTCTTGCAAAAGATTCCAAGAGAAATGATCGGGTATGTTCCGCAAGTCAATCACATAGATCGCGACTTTCCAATAACAGTGCAAGAACTTGTGATGCTTGGTGGGATGAAAAATAGTTTCTTTGATCCTCCGAATACAAAAGAAACAGCCCTTTTTTGGATCGAGGAGCTGGGTCTTGAGGCTTATAAATCCAAAGCATTTTCAGCGCTATCAGGCGGCCTGCAGCAAAAAGCGCTCCTTGCAAGAGCCCTCGTCTCTGATCCTGAATTCCTTCTTCTCGATGAACCTACTGCAAATATTGATCCTGTTTCACGAATGTTTATAATAGATAAGCTTGAGACTTTCAAAGGGAATAAAACAATTCTTTTAGTCTCTCATGATCTTCAAACCACCATTGAGAAAGTAGATAAAATCCTTTGCGTCCAATCCCAAATCACCACCTATCTTCCCCAAGAGATTTGCGAACATTTTGCCCTTGGCCTCTACCATACTCCCCTCCTTGCAAAAAGGAGCCTGGCTGATGTCCTTTCTCTGTAATCCTTTTTTTCAAATGGCCCTCCTTGCCAGTCTTCTTGCATCCATTGCAAGCGGAACCATTGGCTCTTTCGTCATCGTTAAAAGAATTTCTTTTATTGCAGGGGCAATTTCCCACGCCCTTCTTGGCGGGATGGGCTTTTGCCTTTGGCTAGGGCTTGATCCCATGCTCGGTGCTTTCGTCGGGGCGATTGGCTCGGGGCTTCTTTTAGGCATCATCCATCTCAATTACCGGCAACGAGAAGATGCCGTCATTGCGGCCATTTGGTCAACCGGCATGGCAATTGGGGTGATCTTTTTATCCCTCACGCCGGGAACCAATGGAGAACTGATGCATTTTTTATTTGGCAATGTCCTTTGGATCCATCCAAAAGATTTGATTATGCTTGGAGCTTTGGACATTTTAATTTTGGCTACAATTATTTTTTATTATAGGCGATTTCTTGCCCTTTGCTTTGATGAGAGCCAAGCCCTTTTGCGGGGCATTCCCGTTAAAAGGCTCTATTTGCTTCTTTTGAGCCTTGTTGCCATAACGATTGTCCTTCTTGTCCAAGTCATTGGGACAGTCCTTGTGATTGCCCTTTTGACGATCCCCGCAACGCTCGCCTCTCTTTTCACAAACCGTTTGAAAATGATGATGCTGGGAGCTGTTGGTTTTTCTATTCTTTTTTGCTATCTTGGTCTTGAAGCCTCGTATCTTCTTGACTGGCCCCCCGGAGCTACCATTGCCCTAGTTGCAGCCCTTGTCTACTTTGCCATATTGCCACTGAAAAGAAAAAATTCAATTGGCAATCAACTTGAGACAAAGAGTTGACTTTGAGTGACCTTTTACGCTATGATGTTTGGTAAATTTTTGGAGGCTCTTCTCATGTACGCGCTCATCGAATCCGGCGGAAAACAGTATCAAGTAAAAGAAGGTGACGAGATCGAAGTTGATCTCATCCATTCCGATGAAAAGTTGTTGAAATTTGAAAAAGTTCTTGTCTTGAATGATGGGACCAAGATCCATGTGGGCGCTCCCTATGTTGCAAACTGTATAGTGACAGGTGAGCTTGTAGGCGAATGCAAAGGACCAAAAGTGATCGCTTTCAAATACAAAAAATGCAAAAACTACCGTCGCAAAGTCGGCCACAGGCAGAAATATTCACGGGTTAAAATTACGAAAATCGGAGCTTAACAATGGCACATAAGAAAGGACAGGGTTCAACCCGCAACGGACGCGACTCTCATTCGCAACGCCTTGGCATCAAGGCGACCATGGGGCAATTTGTCACTGCAGGCAGCATCATCGTGCGCCAAACAGGGACAAAATGGTACCCATGCAAAAATGTAGGACTTGGAAGAGACTATACGATTTTCGCCCTCGTGGACGGAATCGTTGCGTTTAAAAAAACCGACAAGACCTACGTCTCGGTAATCCCTCAATAAAGTCTTTGTATGTTCGTCGATAGTGTCTCAATTCAGTTATCGGCGGGCAAGGGTGGAAACGGCGTTATAGCGTGGCGCCGTGAAAAATTTATCCCCAAGGGGGGCCCTGCCGGAGGAGATGGCGGCAATGGGGGCTCCATCATATTCGAAGCTGACGATCAATTCTTTTCTCTCGAGCACTTCCGCAACCGACGCATTATCAAAGCGAAAAATGGAGAGCAAGGCAAAGGGAGCAATTGCAAGGGAAGACATGGCGAAGACAAGATTTTAAAAATCCCTCTTGGCACCCTTCTTAAAGATGCTCTCACCAAAGAAATCCTCTTTGATTTTACAGATAAGGGGCAGCAGCTTAAAATTTGCGCGGGAGGAAGAGGGGGTAAAGGCAATTCACGATTTAAAACGTCAACGCATCAAGCACCCTACATTTGCACCGAAGGGACCGCAGGCGAGTGTCGTGAAGTCGAACTTGAGCTCAAACTCATTGCCGATGTGGGCTTTGTCGGGATGCCCAATGCAGGGAAATCGACCCTTATTTCCCAACTTGCCCACATCGAAGTTAAAATCGCGCCCTATCCTTTCACAACCCTTCGACCTAACCTTGGCATTGTCCATTTTCCCGATCGGCGCCTCCTTCTTGCAGACATCCCGGGAATCATTGAAAACGCCCATCAAAATAAGGGCCTAGGCTTTTCTTTCCTTCGCCACATCGAACGGACCTCCGTTCTTGTTTTCATGATCGAGCTTGCTCCCTACCAAGAGCGGGACCCCTACGAGGAATTTCTCATTTTGCAGCGCGAGCTTTCCGCCTACAATCCCGAAATGCTGCAAAAACCAAGCCTTGTCATCCTCAACAAAATCGACCAAGAAGGCGCCCAAGAATTAGCAGATTCATTCAAAGAAAAATATGCAGGAGATAATCTTTTCATTATTTCTGCCCTGCATAACACCGATCTTGATGGCGTGAAACAAGCCCTATACGAATTAGTCCTCATGCCCGCCCTTAAAAGCTGATAAATTTTACCACCGAGCACACCGAGGACACCGAGATTTTTTGCGGAGCAAAAAATAAGATTTTATTTTCTTTCTCGGTGCTCTCGGTGTGCTCGGTGGTTATTTTCTTCTCTCTCAGTGTCCTCAGTGTGCCCAGTGGTTAATTCTTCCTATTAGAGGCTGACGATGAGACCGAAGTTGTAACGGGAATGGGTTGGATTATCAAATCCATGATGCCAAAGCTGAAAGCCATAATCAAAACGGGCTGTTACATAGCGATCAAACTGATAGCGGACGCCGGGGCCAATGGAGCCTAAGCTTTTTGTTCTACTCTCACCGATGAGCGGATTGGTGCTTCCTCCCGCTCCGCAATCAAAAAAGGCCAGAAAATAGAGCTCATCACAAGATCTTCTCGTCCAACCTGCACATTTGGCTATACTGAAACGGGGCGTTTGCAGAGTCACATTCAAAAGTAGGGCATTGTCAACGCTGACAATCCTCTCTTCAAATCCACGAACCGCATTGTAGCCAGATAAACAAAATTGCTCGCTGGGAAGAAGATTTTTTGATGAAAGCTGCCCATTTAAATCATAACTAAACCAAAAATGGCCGAAGTTGTGGGCAAAGGAATGAGATAGCTTTCCATAGACATACCAAGGTCCCGCTCCTGCCCGAAATGCTTCAAACTTTTCCCTTGTATCTCCATGCGACATTTCCCCAACCTCGCCGTAAATTTCGGCAACAAGGGTGACTCGGTTCCAAGGATCGCTGTAGCCAACATCATAGCCTGCCATGAACTGATTGATCGCAGCATTATTATCAAAAATCTCAACACCGGATTTTTTAATGCGAGATTTGACTTGCTTGTAATCGTATCCTAAAATGAATTCCTGCAAGACCTTTGTATTCGTAATGATCGGAATTCGATACCGCCCATCGACTTGCCAGCTGTAAGAAAATTCATGATCTCCTTTGGGAAGCTCAGGTTTTGTTTGTGCATAGCCCCCATAAAAAATCATCGTTTGTCTTGCGGGAAATGGGCATCGAAAAGTTGCCGTTTGCGCATTGAACAAATTCCAGTTGGGAGAACAGGTGAATTGATAAGAAATTTCTGAATCTTCAACAATTGTTTTGCTAAGATTGAGCCCAAAAAAAAGGCGATCGCGATCTGTATGACTCGTTCCTGTATTGTCGGCTCCCATATAAAAGCGGTATGGGAAACGATCCACAGTTACTAGCTCTAAATCGGCAAAGCCCTGCTTTTTTGAAGGGCACAATATGGCGTCAGTTCGACGAAAAGGATTTCGATTCATTGCTGCCATATCGGCAAGAAGCTCTTTGCAATCAATCCAACATCCCGGCCTTGCCCGAATGTAACTCTCAATGTCACAAGGTGTGTAATAGCAATTACCCTTTACATAAATATTGCCGAGTTTTGCCTCAGTGGCTATACACTCATTACATACATTAACATCGCAATGTAGATCGTAGAGATGCTGCAGAGCTGATGGATAGAACCAATAAGGTCCATACTCAAATTCTTGATACCAATCCAAAATCCGAACAGGTTCTCCCGAAATGGTCCAATGGGTGTAGTAAAATTGAGAGTTGATCGAAAATTCCTGATCAGAAAGTCTTTCCGGAATGAGCGTCCGAATTTGTTGCAAAGCTTGCAGCGCCACATTGAGATCGTAATGGATGCTAGCAAATAGAGTTAAGGGCAGAAGCAAAAATCGCATCCCTAGAGGATATGAAAAAATTGGAAATTAGGAAAGACCTTTTGCAATGCCTTCTAGAGTAAGATTGGAAACAACAGAGCGTTTTTTTTTCGTGACATCTGTTTTTGAAGCGTGGGCATCTTTTTTCTTTGTCAAAAGCCATTGATTTTCTTCAGGCTTGAAACGAACCAAGGTAAACTCCCCTTTTAATTTTTTACCCATGAGAGTGATATGCACCGAGCCTTTTTTCAACCCTTCCTTCATTCTTTTTTCAGATCCTTCCGGCTCTTCGGAAAAATAGGTCCCTTGATCCCAAATCATCACTTCTCCCGCGCCATATCCACTCGGAATAATCCCTTCAAAATCCTTGTAGTCATAGGGATGATCTTCCACCATTACAGCAAGCCGTCGATCCTCCGGATTCAATGAGGGCCCCTTAGGCACTGCCCAGCTTTTCAATACTCCCCCCACTTCCAACCGCAAATCATAATGGAGCCTTGTCGCTGCATGTTTATGCACCACAAAATGTAAAAGCCCCTTTTTCCCCTTCTTCAAAACCGCTTTAGGCTCTTTCGATGTTTTCAGATTTCTCTTGGAACGATACTCTTTTAATTTTTTGGATGTTTTCATAATTTTCTTATACCATACAAGTTCTACTATGAGAAAATGTTTCTTATTGATGATCTTAACTCTTGCATTTCTCTTTATTCCCTATGCATGGAAGAGGGCAAATCATGGGTTTCGATTGAGTAAGTGCTATCTCAACTGGCCATTGGAGCCTAAGTGGGAGAGTGAAATCGATGGAGAAAAAGAAATACAGGCTATTTTAGAGCAGCCTTTTTCTTACTTGGCAAAGGGTAAGCAGAGCTTTGTATTTTTAAGCCGAGATGGCAAATATGTCTTAAAACTTTTTCGTTATGATTATGAAAAAACTGCAAAAACAAGGGCTTTGCACTCTTACAAATTGGTCTATGATTTAGCAAAGGATCAAACAGGGCTCATCTATCTGCATCTCAATCCCAAGAAAAACTTTTGTCCAAAAATAAAAATTCAAGACCGCTTGAAAATTCCCCACTACATCGATCCTTGTCGCTACCGCTTTGTGATCCAATCCAAATGCGAGCCTTTTTTTAAGTCGTTATTATCTATAGAGGCAAAAAAAAGAAAACTACTAGTTGCTTCATTTGAAGAGCTCATTGAGCATTTAGGCGAGGCAGGACTTAGAAGTGTCGATTCTCGGCTAGCTTGCAACTTTGGATTTTTCAATGAAAAGGCAATTGCTATTGATGCGGGAAACTTTGCATACGACCCCGAAAATGCCAAAGAAGAAAATGTAAAATTCGTAAAACGTCTGCATCGCAATCTCTCTGAAAGACTTAACTAATCTATTTTATAATGATTTTTTTATTGCGCTTACGTTGGGCTGATTTTTCTGCCTGCTTTTGGAGCGCTGAAAGTTCCTGTAAACGGGCCTGTTTTTCTTGATAGTCAACCATTATATTATTGATGGAATTATACATATAACCACCACCTGTCATTACTAGAGAAACTCCAAATTTACCCATAACTTGAGAGCCAACGGTAAGACAAAATATCCCGCTTATTGTTAGGCCTACCCCTGTCAAAAAATCACGAACCCATCGCTGTTGATTATAATCCATGCCATGGTTGTCTTTAGACATATCAAAGCTTTTCCATCGTGGAATATATTCATCAGGTGATTGAACAGGATTTTCTAAAAGTCCCATGCTATAGCCATACATTCGATACCAAAGCCATAGATTATGAACAGCTTTTAAACGATGTTTCGGCTCTCCCAATTTTTTTAATTGAGCTTCAGCGCCATTGAATAAGACACAGTTGCTATAAGAATCCAAGTAGGTTTTTGCATGGCTTTGCAATTCGAATGCTAAACGAAGATTATTTATGCACTTCAGCCTCTCCTCTTCAGAGGCTTTCACATCTAGCGGAAACAGCATTATAAATACTGCAATAACAATAAATATTTTAGAGAAGCTTTTCATTTATCTTCTCCAGGCATCAATAATAAAAACTGCCAAAAAGTACAAAAGGATGAAGATACCTGCTGCGACATAACTTACAGATGAGGATAGATATTTGAGCTGCATGTCCTTTTTCCACTTCATGTAGAAAACGATTCCACGTGGAATCAAAAAGATTGTAGCAAGCCACAACCCACCAACTGTCAGAGTAACTTTTAAAAACCAGAGCAGATCATAATTATTCAAAATACTATCAAGATTCATGAAAAATCACCGAAGCAAGCTAATATAAAAAATATAATCCTACAAGTCAAGGACAAGAGTTGGCCATTTTTTCAATTCATTGATCCGTTCGTCGCTTAAACCAAAATGCAGCGCTCCGCTGATCATTTTATCTCTATAGATGGTTGTAATTTTACCTTTTTCGCCAGTTTGGAGACATTTATCTGGGTTGCCAATGTATGTATAAGCATGAATGATTTGGCCTGTTTTGGCAATTACATCGACAATTTCACGAGTATATTGATTTGTATGAACACCTTCATAGAAATCTAAGGCCTCAATCATTGAATCTGTTACTTCCCAGAGCACTCCTTCTACAAAAGCCCCTTCTTTTTGGGTAATTGAAGCGTAATGAATATCAGGTTGGCTTGAACATGTTAAATTCATATTTAATGAGTAATTTTCCAAGACAGCTTTGCCAATTGCTATTGCCGGTATTTGAGAGGTAATTTTTTTTCCTCTGTTCACCATTACTTGAGGATTCATATTTGCACCAAATGCAAAGTAATGTCTAATTCTTGATGTATCTGCAGCCATGTTTGTATCTCTTTAGTTTAAATTTGGATGATTGACCGGACTCCTTGGAAAAAAAATTACATTTTTTGCCGATGACAGGACTCCTTTCGAGCGGGCAAGGTCTACATCTCCCTTAAAAGGGAGATGCTTGCCCGTCCCGAAAGCCGGCGGCTCCGGTTTTTGCCCCGCAAAAACATCGGCCTTCATTTCAAATCCGCACGGAAGCCACGCAGGTGGCTTCCTCATCGGCAAAAAATTACATTTTTTTGCCGATGGCAGGACTCCTTTCGAGCGGGCAAGGTCTACATCTCCCTTAAAAGGGAGATGCTTG
>CAZXLK010000054.1:0-9420 GCA_964641775.1 uncultured bacterium
GTTATTGTTGTGGGACCCGATCTCAAATTCAATCAATGCGGCCTGCCTAAGAAAATGGCCCTAGATCTTTTTGAGCCTTTCATCGTAAAAAGACTCAAAGACCTCGGCTATGTCTATACGATCCGCTCTGCAAAAAAATTAATTCAAAAACAGGCTCCTGAAGTTTGGGACGTTTTGGAAGAGATCATTAAAGGACATCCCGTTCTTCTCAACCGAGCTCCAACCCTTCACCGCCTTGGAATCCAGGCTTTTGAGCCGGTTCTTATCGAAGGAAAAGCGATCCGGATCCATCCGCTTGTAACGACAGCTTTCAATGCTGACTTTGATGGCGACCAAATGGCGGTCCACATTCCGCTTTCTATTGAAGCACAGCTTGAAGCGAAACTTCTCATGATGGCGCCTGATAATATTTTCTTACCATCTTCCGGAAAACCGGTCGCTGTACCATCTCAAGATATGATTCTTGGCCTCTACTATATCATGCACGATCCGGTTGTGCAGCCCGGCAAAGAAAATGATCCTATCAAAACATTTGCAAGTCCTGAAGAAGTGCTCATGGCCTTCTATTCCGGCGGCAGCTATAACTGGTTTGCCAAAGAAGCGGCTCAAGATGAGAGGCTCGATCATTTTGGCCGAGGAATGCACATCCATCAAAAGATCAAAGTATTGATTGAAGGTGGCATTATTGAAACAACTCCCGGTCGGGTGATCTTCAATACGATTGTACCTAAAGAGCTGGGATTCCAAAACTACGTACTCCGTAAAAAGCGGCTTTCAGAGTTAGTTCTTGAGTGCTACAAAAAAATTGGCTTGGAAACGACTGTTAAATTCTTAGACAAGATGAAAAATCTTGGCTTTGCGGAAGCGACTAAAGCAGCGATCTCAATGGGTACTGCCGATATCAAGATCCCTGCTGAGAAAAAGCAGATGCTCGAAGATGCAGCCAAACGGGTTGCTGTTGTGAAAAAGCAATACGAAGACGGGATCATCACAGAAGGGGAGCGCCACTCCAAAATCATTAGCATTTGGACTGAAGTTTCCGATAAACTCTCTGATAATCTTTTCAAACTCATTTACGATACGTCACAAGGCGAGCTCAATCCGCTCTATCTCATGGTAGATTCGGGCGCGAGGGGAAACAAGTCCCAGGTTAAGCAGTTAGGAGCTCTCCGTGGTCTGATGGCTCGCCCGTCCGGCGAAATTATCGAATCGCCGATTAGGGCAAACTTCCGAGAAGGTTTAACCGTGATGGAATACTTCATTTCAACACACGGTGCCCGAAAAGGTCTTTCCGATACGGCGTTAAAAACGGCCGACTCGGGATATCTCACACGCCGTCTTGTCGACGTTGCGCAAGATGTCACTGTGACTAGAGATGATTGCGGAACGCTCAATGGCATTGAAGTGGGAGCAATCAAACAAGGGACGGAAGAGCTTCTTCCGATCAAAGATCGAATTTATGGAAGAACGGTTCTGGAAGATATCTATCAGCCGGGAAACAGCACGAAAATTCTTGCCCGCTCAGGCGATGTTTTAACCGCTGGTCAGGCCGAAGCGATCGACGATTCCAATATTGAAACCATTCGGATCCGTTCAGCACTCACTTGCGAGAGCCGCCGCGGGATTTGCGCAAAATGCTATGGTCTCAATCTTGCTACCGGCAATATTGTTGGCATGGGCGAAGCCATCGGTATTATCGCAGCGCAGTCGATCGGCGAACCGGGAACGCAGCTTACAATGAGAACGTTCCACTTGGGAGGTATTGCATCTGCCGGTTTAAGTCCGGAGCTCATTACGGAGCATAATGGCGTCCTCATTTACATGGATCTTCGGGTCGTTCAAAACGAAGAAGGGCACTGGCTTGCGCTCAATAAAAATGGAACGCTGCAAATTGTCCGAGATGAAGGAAGAACGCTAGAAGATTACAAAAAACTTCTTAGCAACAAATCGATTGAGCCTCTTCAAAGCTTTACGATTGAGCTTGGGACAAAGATTCTCTTTACCGATGGCTCCAAAGTGAAGAAAAAGACAAAAGTTGGCCAATGGGAGCAGCATAGCAGCCCGATCATTTGCGAGCGTCCCGGGTATGTCAAATACGACGATCTGGTTGAAGGGATTTCGACGATGCGGGAAGTCAATAAGCAAACCGGCCAGGTTGAACTCATCGTAAAACAGCACCGCGGCGAGCTTCATCCTCAAATCGCCATCTACACCGATCCTGAATATGCTCAATTGGTGGGTACCTATGCGATCCCATCGGGGGCTGTAATTTCAACCCGAGAAGGGCAGTATGTTAGTGCCGGTATGGTTCTTGCAAAACTTCCACGAGGCGCAATCAAAACGAAGGACATCACGGGAGGTCTTCCACGAGTTGCAGAACTCTTCGAAGCCCGCCGGCCAAAAGATGCAGCAGAAATTGCCAAGCTCGATGGCGTGATTGATTTCCGCGGGGTTCAGAAGAACAAGCGGATTGTTGTTGTTCGCGATGATGTGACGGGCATGGAAGAGGAGCATCTCATTCCTCTCACCAAGCACTTAATTGTTCAAAAAGGGGACAGCGTTGTAAAAGGTCAGCAGCTCACAGAGGGTCTTGTTGTTCTTCAAGAAATTCTTGATATTTGCGGCGTTCGAGAGCTCCAAAAATATCTTGTCAACCAGGTCCAAGAAGTCTATCGCCTCCAGGGCGTTGACATCAACGACAAGCACATTGAGATCATTGTTCGGCAGATGTTGCAAAAAGTGCGGATCACCGACCCGGGCGACACCACCTTCCTCCACGGAGAAGATGTCGATCGCAAGCACTTCCACGAGCAAAACCGCAAGACGATCGAAGAGGGCGGAAAACCAGCAGCGGCAACGCCGGTTCTCCTGGGCATCACCCGCGCCTCTCTCGGCACGGAGTCCTTCATCTCAGCGGCTTCCTTCCAAGAAACCACACGCGTTCTCACAGAAGCGGCCAGCGAAAGCAAGACCGACTACATGCTCGACATGAAAGCAAACCTCATCATGGGTCACATGATCCCAGGCGGCACAGGCTACGAATACCACAAAAAAGTCAACCGCTACATCGAAGCCCAAACCGTCGAACAGCTCGAAATCGATTTCACAACAGATGTCGCTGCAACAGTAACAGTGTAGGAAAAGAAAAAGACATTCCCCCTTCTACGAAGGGGGGAATATAAAAAAAGAAGGGCAGGGTTTCACCCTGCACCCAGCAAAGGGCTAGCGCCCTTTGCAATCCCAATTTTTTATAGAGAATAATAATGAAAATCAAAAGAGAATTCCGAATTCCTAGTATAGATCAAATATATCGAAATCCAGCAGCATATCAAAATCAAAGTAAAGCATTACAAAACCATCAAGCGGAAGAGATTGTTTGCAAAACTAAAAAACTTATTCAATTAACAACAGAAGAAATTTATAATTTCTGTTTTTTTTCAGAATCAGCAGAACGATACATATTAAAGGCTATAAAGGCCAAACAATGCTTTGAAGAGAGAAATACTTTGCTTTCTTCTTCAGAAACAGTAGAGCTTATGATGACTATTGCACTTAAAATTGCAAAAGCTGCAATTGTATTTTATAAAGATGAAGCTTTAGGCAAAATAAATAAACTCGATCGCAAAACAAAGGCTATCCAAACAAAATTCTCGAAAAAAATGCCATTTGAAGATGTATTTTCATTAGCAGAATCTACCCTTGAAGCAACAGATGCAATCCTCAGTTTTGTGATTAAGAAACACGTAAAAAAAATAGCAAGCAGAGATTTCCCAAACACTTGTTCACTGCAATAAGCACGTTACCTAAATTTTTTCTTGCTGATAAATTCTCATTCTCTCCATAGTTCTGTGCTCAAAACACGAAACTTTTTTAAACATGGAGAAAAATATGTCTGTTCAATCTACTAGCAATGCAGCACACTTCAGTAATATCGAAAAGCTTATAGCAGATGCATGGTGGGAATTTTGCCCAACTTCTGATGATTCTATAAAAGAAAATGATATTGCTAAATCCTATCTTGATGCTGTAGAGAGAATTCGTATAGCTAAGGATCCTTTTGAATCCAATGTGAGGACGCATTTAGTTTTTGCTGCTATAAACCTTGCAGCAGCATCTAAAGCATTTCTTGATCAATCTTCAAATACTTACGACGACTTAAATGATGAGTATAAAACTATAGAACAAGCTAAGGTATTCTGCTGGGACTTAGAGAAAGAACCATTTGATGGAATGGTGGAACGCGTCATGGATGCAACAAAAACAATACTCCTCTATGCAATTAGATCCCATCAAGATCATCCTGATGATGGATGCGCTGTTCAATAAGTGATGTTCAGGGGGCTTGCTGGCGTTCCGCCAGCTAAGGCAGCTGTAGCTTCCTTCCTCACCTTCGGTGAGAGCAAAGCCCCAAGGTTTTTCTTGAAACTCAATTTGCAATTTCTTCATAATGTACGCCTTTTAGGAAAAAGGGGGAATATATGTCGGTATCGCTTTCAACACAAAAATACATTGATGATGCAAGGACCTTATTTGAAAAGGCAGACAAGACCATAGCTCAAAGAATCGGCGACAATGAACGAACTTGGTTTGAGATTGATAATGAAGGATTCCTGGAATTGGCCCTACAAGATATCAAGGATCCTGCAATTGCGATCGTGGAAGCAACTTGTGTTCCCATTAGGGTTTCAAAAATTGCTACCAAATTTTTTAAATCTCAATATCCTTCAGATGATTTAAGCTTTTTTGAAAATGATCTAAAAATCATACAAACCGCTGCTGATGACGTTGAATTTCCCGATCCCGAAAAGGGGGATATTTTTGAACAAGCATCGGCTGTAATGCAAGCAAGCGAAAGAATATTAAATTTTGTGATTGAGAATACTTAAAAGGAGAGAGAATATGCATCCGGTGCTGAGAGCAGCTTTTAGAGAACATATGGTTGAAAATGCGGAGAGACTGCTTGGGCAAGCTAATAGACGGCTGGTCTTGCGGCATTCGTTATTTCCGCATGCGGCAAAGAAAAATGCGGCTCCCTTTATTAAACTGGGGCAGGATTGGCTAAAGGTTGCAAAAGATAAGGGGACCTCTGATGGAGAGGCGATCGATCATACTGCGAAAATTGCCCAATGTGTAGGCGATGCTGCCGTTGCCTATTTTACCGAAATGGATCAAAGCGGCGACCCGACAACGGCTCTTAAGCCCATCGAGGAGGATATCAAAATTCTTGGGACGAAGGGTATCGATATTAAATATGAGGGGGGAGAAGAGATTCCAAGAATGATAGAAGCGTCGTTCCGAGTGCTCCATTTTGTCGCCCCTCCTTGGGGGAGATTCTAATTTATTCTTGACGGTATTTTAACATATTATTTATATTCTCCCTTTTCAGATTAGAGGAGGCAGTATGAGCATAGCGGTGCCAGGATCGTTACAACATCATATCGATATAACAGAAGATTTACTGAAAAAAACACAACAAATCCATGACGCAAAAAAGCAGAAATGCTTTAGTTTTTGTTCCCATACCGATAACAAAGAAAAGCAAATCGATAGAAGACTGAAAAATTGTTATACAAGGCTCTATCTTGCTAAAAATGACCATGACAATCCAAAGGTCCATCTTGCCATTACGGCAATAACGGTTGCAAAAGTTGCCGTGCAACTGATCAAGCTATATGCGCCGGATACCGAACTAGGTGAAATTGCAAACGAAATCACGTTTATAAAAAATATAGAGCAGGTTTTTAATCTGCCTGAAATCATCCAAGCTGCAACAAAAGTCGTAGACTTTGCCGTTTCTGCAACGTCTGCAACTTCTTCATGCACAATTCAGTAAAAACCAAAAAGGAGGAAGTATGAGCATAGCTCCAGTAGCAACCCCGCACAACCAAGTAGCTAATTTAGCGAAAAGTGTACAAACCCAAATTACAACTAGAAAACCATGTTCTTGTTCTTTATCCAACATCAAAAATGATCTGGAAAAGGATATTGAAAGATGTATAGAGGTGATTGAATTAGCAGAACAAAACAAAACTTTCAAAGAACTTTACCGGGCGGCCATAATAGTAGCTAAAATAGCGGAGAAACTCATTGAGCAGTATGCACCAAATACTGAGATGGCTGCAATCGCAAATGAAATTGACCTTATTAAACAATTGACTGAGGAAGTGATTCAGGATTTAGAAGATAAGCAAAAACTGGAAGCAGATTTGCCAAATGTGATCGCCTTGGTTACAAAAATTGTAGATTTTGCCATAGCCAATCTACCGGCGATAAGTAAATGCACTATTCAATAAAATGATCGCGATAGAAGCCGGAAATGAAGAATGTTTTTCAGTTTATTGGGAAGCAAAAAAGCTTTGCTACCAGGCAGTGAATAAACTCACATCTCGTAAGGATTTACCCAAAGCAATAGAAGCGGCTACTCCTTATCTTCTCTTAAGCTTTGATCTTATCGTAACAGATGAAGAAAATATTCCTACAGCTCCATGGCAAGTTGTTAGGGATGGGATATCAGTAGCTGTCTTGGTATCGGAAGCAGCTATGCAATTTTTTAAGGCAATGGATGTTCAAAAAAGTACTAGTTCTATCAAAGAAGACTTGAAAATCATAGATAAAGCCCACAATATCGATTTTGAAAAGGAAGACTTGTCCGATTTAGCCCATGAAGCAATTGCCGCATCGCAGCGGGTGCTTAATTTTGTACATAATACAATCAATCCCTGTATTATTTTATGATTCATTTATCTATTTCTAAAGCCTTTGAATTTGCTTGGGACTATGCAAATGAAAATCCTGGAAAGGTGACTTTAGCAGTATCGGCCATTTTTTTACTGATTTTTTATTGGGTTGAGAGAAAATATGACTCTCAGCATGAACTGATGATACTGGATGCGGGAAGAAGAAGGTGTTGGAATCTTTCTTCTCATGGAATACATAACGAACATTTGATAAAAGCTGCCATTTCCATCGAGAAAGTGATCCATCATTTCGGAAAACCAAAGATTCGTTTTCACTCGATCATGGCAGCAAGAGATGAACTTAAAGAAGTGCTGCTTTTGACTTCTCGCATGGGAATAGATGTACCCGCCATCCAAGAAGCCAAGCAAATTATTGATGAACTGATTCGAAAAAAAATGGATTAGCTAGCTTTTCTTTTTTTATCTTCCCATTTATTTTTCTTCTCTCCATGCATAGGCTGCTGTTTCATGCACTCATCGCAAAAACTGTTGAGTTCTTGCTCAGCCTGCTCTTTTGCAAGCCCATAATGCTTTTGCATAATACCTACGCAAGCTTCCCATTTTCCATTGATCTGCATCAGATCTTGGTCAGTGAGTTTGCCCCATTTTTGCTTGATCTTACCTTTTAACTCATGCCATTTTCCGGCAAATTGATCTTTATTCATAAAACCTCCACTTAAGGCTAATAATACAACTTTTATATTAAAATTTGATAAATCATTCAGCTACAAAGCGATAGGGAAGATGAGCGCATTCTTCCGCATAGTCGATCCCTATACGGGGTGTTGTCTTAAACGATTGGATCTTAGCTCCTAGATCAGTGATAAAGATCGGGAATTGATCAAGCGGGCTCCCAGTATATAGGACTGTTACCCCAAGAGCTTCTGTCAGGGCTCCCGGACCGGTTGTTAGGGTCTTATCCACTTTAAGTTTTTTGCGCCTTTTTAACATGATATCGATGCCATGAGTTGGCAGGCAAGCCCGAATGAGAACGGCATGTGGGGCTCCCGCAGGGCCTGTTACGACATTCAGAAGGGCGTGAACCCCGTAGCAAAGATAGATATAGGCAATACCTCCTTGCCGGTACATCACTTCTGTTCTTTTGGTAAATCTCCCTCCATAGGCATGACTTGCTTTATCGAGGACTCCTGCATAGCTTTCCGTCTCCGTAATGATGCCGCCGGTTAAATGGCCATCAAAAAATGTAAAAAGATGCATTCCCAAGAGATTTTTAGCTGCAGAGTCTGTGAAAAAATTGGGACCAAAGCGATTTTGATGAAATTTTTCTGCAATTTTTTTGATTCAATCCGAGGTCAACTCGAGAAGAGTTGATCGAAGGATTGAAGCGGAAAAATGGCCAAAAATTTCGCAAAAGCTCGCAGGTAACGATTTTTTCACAGACTCTATAGCTACAACATCCGGGTTCAGATAGATTTTTTGATCTAACGCTTTCTTTTCTTTTTTGCCCGGCGGGCTTGGGGTTGTGAAATGAGAGACCATTGTACTTCTTGAAAAATGTAGTTAATCGAATCCAACCGGACAAAAATTGTTTGGCCGATGGTAAAACTCTGTCCTGTATGCCTTCCTCGAAAAGACATCTTTGTAGGATTGAATTCATAATAATCATTGCCAATTTCCGAAACATGGATCGAGCCTTCCAAATCAAATAAAGTTACTTCAAAATAAAGGGCAAATGGCTTTACTTTTGTGATTGTTGCAGGATAAGTCTGCATTGGATCTTCTTGGAAATAGGTGCTGGCAAGGCGGAGTTTTTTTAAGACTTTCACTGAGCTCTCTGCCCGAAAAGAAATTCTTTCTTTTTCAGAGCATTTTTGAGCAACTTCTTCTAAATCTGTCTTCTCCGGTAAATCATTGGTCAAAAGGCGTTGAATAATGAGATCGGTATATCTTCGAATCGGACTTGTAAAATGACAGTAATGCTCAAGTGCTAGCCCATAATGGCCGATATTATCGGGAGAATAGGAGGCAAGTTTCATACTTCGAATAAAACTGACCGATAATTGCTCCTGCATGGGGGAGTCTTTGGCCTCTTGGAAAAGCTTTTGGATATCTCGGTGCGTTGGCTTTGCAGGAAGCTGAAATCCAAGCGTTCTTGCAAAGGCATAAAAATCATTAAATGATTCGGCATTAGGCTCTTCATGTACGCGGTAAATGAGCGTGTGGCCCTCATTTTGCAAGTGTGTTGCCACAATTTCATTGGCCTTCAGCATGAACTCTTCAATCATTTGATGGGTGATGTCATATTCAATTCGCTCAATCCGTAGAGGCACACCCTTTTTGTCCACAACAAGGGCATTTTCCGTCATGGCAAAATCGATGCTGCCCCGTTCAAATCGCTTTTTTTTCAAAAGATGGCAAAGCTCCACCATTCTTCGTAATAGCGGCAAATGGGGAGATTTTTTCTTTTTCTCTATAACTTCAAAGGCCTCTTCATACGAAAAGCGCTTTTTGCTTTTGATTGCTGTTCGGTGGATTTCATAATGGATCAAATCGCCGCCAGGATTGAATGTGGCCATGACCGATTGGGTAAGCCGAATCACCTTTGGCTTCAGGCTGCAAAGCTCATTGGATAGCTCCTCTGGTAGCATTGGGACGCACTCTCCCGGAAAATAGGTCGAATTGCACCTTAGCAGGCCCTCATTATCAAAATGGGTATTTGGAC
>CAZXLK010000055.1:0-9362 GCA_964641775.1 uncultured bacterium
GTTTGCGCTTGCGTTACCGATTCATTATTAAGAAGCTCGGTCTCGGTCTCGGTCTCGGTCTCGGTCTCGGTCTCGGTCTCGGGATCGGTTATGTAAGGGATTAATACCAAAAACTTTCTTCTCTTTGAATGGAAGTGAAAGGAATAAGTCCTTGGGTATCAGCATTTATTCCAAAACAAAAGAAAGCGGTTCCGCTACCGGTCATGCTGACTGTTTCAAATCCTCTATTTAGGAGGGATTTTTCAAACTCTTGAAGGCGAGGTTCTAAGCGAAAAGCCGCTGGAGTTAAGTCATTGTAAAACAAGGAAGAATCTGGGACTAGTTCTTCTACTTTGGTTTCTTGATATACCAGAGGAGTAGAAAGACCAAAGGGAGGCTTGGCAATCCAGCCATGAATGGGCGAGGGCAGGATAAAAGGCTCTAGGATTTCCCCTCGTCCTGTGCAATAGGCAGTTCCTGAGGAGAAGAAGAACGGGACGTCAGAGCCTAAAAGGGCTCCCATCAGGGTCAGATCTTTCAGGGAGGCCGGGCGATTGGATAGCTCATTCAATGCCCAAAGCGTTGTCGCTGCATTGCTGCTCCCTCCTCCAAGGCCTGCCTGGAGAGGGATTTTTTTTTCTAAATGAATTTTTATTCCGGGAAGTGAAAATCGGTCCCGGAACAGCTTAAGTGCCCTGAGGACGAGATTATTTTCTGTTTCGAGTTCGGGAAAGGAACAGGAAAATTGGTCAGAGTCCGACCTGGAAAAAGTCAAAGTATCAAAAAGATCAATCGCCTGATAGAGAGAAGCGATCTCATGGTAGCCATCAGATCGCTTTTTTAACACTCGAAAAAAAAGATTTAGCTTAGCTGCAGACTTAAGTCTCAGCACTTGGAGTTTCTTCCGCTTCTGGAGGAGTTTCTGCTCCTTCCACTGGAATTGGGGCTGTTACCTCTTCAATTCCCGCTGCAACTACCCCTTCTGCAATGACATTGAGCATGCAGGATGCTACAACTCCCTCTTTCAATTTCAAGGTCAGCTTATGAGAGCCGGTCTCCTTAATCGGACGAGGAAGAACAATGTTTTTCTTTTCAAGAGGAAGGCCTTGGACTTTGAAAAGCCCAGCTATATCTGAAGAAGAAACAGAGCCATACATATGTCCTTCAGGATCGACTTTGACTTTAATTTCTAAAGTCATTCCTTCCACTTTGGCGGCTAATTCTTCAGAATCTTTGCGATCGACGATCGCCTGTTTTTCCCGTTCATGGCGAAGTCTTTCTTGCTTGCGGAGCGTATTGGGCGATGCAATCACTGCAAACCCTTTCGGCAAAAGATAATTGCGGATATAGCCCGGTTTTGCAGAAACTACCTCCCCCTTCTTTCCAAGGGATTCAACATCTTCTAGTAAAAGCAATTGTTGTTTCATCTTCTACTCCTTTGCCACGAAAGGAAGCAAAGCCATATAACGGGCCCGCTTGATCGCTTTTTTCAATACTTTTTGATAAAAATAGGAAACCCCTGTGATCCGGCGTGGCAAGATCTTGCCTCGTTCCGTCATAAACTGTCTTAAGGTTTCGGTATCTTTATAATCGATTGTTTTTACTTTAGCTGCCACAAAAGGACAAGGTTTCTTTTTCTTTGAGAAAGGATTATCTTGTGAACCGCTATTTCTCTCGTTTTGCGTGGTTTGATTTCTAGGATACATGTTTTAGCTCGCCGTTTTCAAAGGTTTGAATTCAAGAGTTTCTTGTACGTTTTCTACGCGCATCGTCATGAACCTTATGAGATCTTCATGCAGTTGATAATCTTTCCAAAGATGGGTCAAAGATGTTGTGGGAGCTGTGAAGAAAAGGACATAATAAAACCCCTCTCTTTTCCCATCAATTTCATAGGCTAATTTCTTTCGCCCTTGTTCGTGCAGTTTTTTGATTTCGCCACCTTGGTCTACGATTCCCTCGGTGATTTTATCAAAGGCTTTTTTGCGGGATTCATCGCTAAGCGTAGCGCTTAGGATATACATCCCCTCATAAAGCCCCATTCTTTTTTTCTTTTCCATTACTCTACTCTCCATTGCCTGGGTTTGAGCTTGCAAAAAAATCGTTACCCATCCGCTTTTGGTAAATTTTTGGCCCTTTTTCCGCTTTAGCCTTCGACCAACTCTCTTTGAGTTGGCCTTAAGCTTGCATCGAAAAAATTGCAGAAAAATTTATGCAAAATCGGTGGATGTCCCAATTTTTTCACAAGCTCTGTGATGAACCTCTATTTGCAAAATCCATCGCATGGTTTAATCCTTTTTCCAGCCATATTTCGATGGCTTCTACCGCCCGTTCCAGGATTTGGGGAACGAGCTTTTTTTCATCTGCTGAGAACTTTCCAAGCACATGGCTTTGTAAGTCCCCAACTTCTCTGTCGCCTACTCCAATTCGGAGCCGAGCGAACTGATTTGTTTGCAAATGCTCTTCTACGCTCTTTAGGCCATTATGCCCTCCCGAGCTGCTATTTGTCCTCATTCGGAGCTGGCCTAGAGGAATCGCAATATCGTCTACAATTACGAGGAGTTGATCTAACCCCACCTCAAAATAGCGCATTGCAGGAACAACTGCCTCACCGCTTTCGTTCATGTACGTCAGCGGCATCATTAAAATTACATCTTTTTCGCCAATCTTCCCTTGAGCTACACTCCCCTTCCATTTCAACCGATTCTGGAATTCAAGGTTGTGCTTGGCTGCCAAGGCAGAAACAGCATTAAAACCAATATTATGGCGGGTTCCTGCATAGGTTTTCCCCGGATTGCCAAGACCTGCAATGAAATACTTTCCCGCCATTGAACTTTAAACTTTCTTCGCGATCACCACCGCTACTTCATTCATTTTCGCTTGCGCCTTCAGCCCTTGTGGAAGTGCAATATCGGAAAGGCGCTTTGACTGGGCAATCTGCAAGTCCCGAACATCGAGCGTCAATTCTTGCGGAATATCTTTCAAAAGTCCTGTTACTTTGAGCGATCGGATCGGCTGTCTAACAAACCCGCCCAATTTAACTCCCGCGCACTCAGCAGCATTCACAATTTGAATCGGGACTTTGACTGTTACCATTTCCTTGTCTTCAACAAGGGCAAAATCCAAATGCTCGATTGCATAATTGGATCTATGATATTGGATATCCTTGACAAGAGCCTTGTGGGTTTTTTGTCCGTTGCTCAGCTCGAAAACATGGGTAGCAAGAAGTCCCTGTTTTGTATGTCTTAAAATCGTTTCCAATTCCTCTTTCTTCACAAAAACCGGCTCCGGGGCATTGCTGTTGCCATAAATGATGGCCGGGATGCAACCTTCGCGGCGGAGCTTATTGATATCTCCCTTCTTTCCCACGGTTCTTGAAAAATACGATAGCTTCATTGTCTTCTCCTAAATATTTACACCCCGGTCCCGCCGTTTAAAGACGAGATCGATTTTGCAGAAATTACGCACTGGATTGCTTCCGCTACATAAGATGCAATCGTGACTGTTTTCACTTGGGTGTTCCATTCCTTCATTTGAGGAACCGAATCGGTTGTTACAAAACCATCGATCCCTTCGGGCAATTTGCCTCCCACAAATAATCCGTGGGAAACTGCTGCATATACAGCTTTTGCCCCTTCGCTTTTACAAACCGTAGCGGCGGTTTTTAGCGTCCCCCCTGTCGAGCAAATGTCGTCGATCAAAATCGCCGTTTTTCCTTGTACATCGCCAATCAGCGCATTGACTTCGACTTTCTTTGCGCTCACTCTGCGCTTATCGACAATCGCAATATCGGTTTGCAAATCTTCGGCGAATTTTCGCGCCATCCGGTTGCTGCCGATATCAGGAGAGACCACCACCAAATCCTTCAATCCCATCCCTTTTAACCCTTTTACAAGTAAAGGCCTTGCATGGAGATTATCCACGGGGATATCAAAAAATCCTTGAATTTGCTCCGTATGCAAATCCATGGTTAGGACCCTGGTAACGCCGGCTCTTTGCAAGAGATCGGCGACGAGCTTTGCCGTAATCGGCGCTCTTCCCTTATCCCTTCGGTCCTGCCTTGCGTACGGGTAATAAGGCAAAACCGCAATGATGCTCCTTGCAGATGCCCTTTTCAAGGCATCGACCATTACGAGCATCTCCATCAGGAAATGGTTTGGTCTTCGTGCGGGAGATTGTAGCACAAATGCGTCTTTCCCGCGTACATTTTCTAATATTTGGGCCCCGATTTCTCCATCGGGGAAGTCCTCAATTTCCACTTTCCCAAGGTCAATTTCCAGATTGCGGGCAACCCCTGCTGCCAGTTCTCTATGAGAAGACCCCGAAAAAAGGCAAAAATCAGCCATAATTTGGGGTGGAAGGATTCGAACCTCCGCATGGCGGTTCCAAAAACCGCTGCCTTACCGCTTGGCGACACCCCAGAAAAAACATAAATAATAGTGGATAGGGAAAATATTTTGCAATGGAGGTTGGATTGAAGAAAAGAATTGATAGGAAGAATAGAGAGTTCGGGACATAACAAATTTAATGCTTTTTTTCGGACATGAAAAGATCCCATAATGAAAAGATAACCTCAGGGATTGGTTCAGGTTGAGGAGGATTATGAGTGATTTGCCTATCTTTTAAGGAAGAGCGCTCCCTGAGCATTCCTACGGTATACCCTACACCAAAGGGGATGACCCCGATTACCAACGAGAATGCACAAAACTCTAACCCTTCATGAACCTTTTTTCGCGCAGATTTATAAACGTTTTCGCGCGCAGATTCATATTTTGAAAAATTTCGACAGGTTACCCCGATCCGATCTGCCCGATTCGCTACCCTTTCTGCCCCTCTCACCAATGCCCGATCAATAAAACCAACAATGCTCATAAAAACCTCCAAAAGCTAAGAGATTCTATAGAGGAAATTTTTTAGGATCAAGAGGTAAAAAAAGTTTGAAATTCCGAGACCGCTACCGAGACCGTGACCGTGACCGACTTTCCATTTTTTATAAATTGTTCGGTCTCGGTAACGGTTATGCAAAATTATTTTCTTTCTCTGTGGTATCTATCTCTCGTGGTAAAAAAATTCTTGAATCGGGGAGAATCAAGTTATGAAGATTGTTCAAGTGAGTGCGGAGTTTGCGCCGATTGCAAAAGCCGGAGGGCTGGCAGAAGTTGCAGTTGGTTTGAGTCGGGAATTGGTAAGATTGGGGCACCGGGTTGAAGTCATGATGCCGAAGTATGACTTTATCGATATGGGTGCTTTGAAGGGCGTTCATATCGAAGTGCCCAATTTCAAATGCATGGAAAAAGGGAATGCCTATGGCAATGCCATGTGGGCGGCTGAGGCTGAAGGCGTCTCTTTGAGACTGCTGGAAGCAAGACATCCTGCCGGCTATTTTCATCGAGGGAAAATTTATGGCTGTCAGGATGACACGGCGAGATTTTTGTATTTCTCAAGGGCCGTTGTGGAATACTTGAAAGTGAAGGGCGGCGAGATCGATGTTTTGCAATTGCACGATTGGCATGTTGCAATGGCGGCGGTTTTTGCAAGGGATGTATTCAAGCTAGGGGTGAAGTGCATCGTTCTCACCATTCACAATGCCGCTTATCAAGGAAAATGCGCGACTTGGGATTTGGATTACATTGGCTTGAAATCGGCAGATTATTTGAAAAAAATGCAAGATGATCTGAATCCAAAGTTGATCAACATTTTAAAAGGGGGCCTTGAATATGCCGATGCCATCGTTGCAGTATCGCCAACTTACGCAAAAGAAATTCTAACAAAAGCAGAAGGATTTGGCTTAGAGCATGTGTTTCAGAGAATGAAGGGGAAACTTTTTGGAATTTTAAACGGGCTTGATTTAGATCTTTGGAATCCGAAAAAAGATAGGTATTTGAGCGCAAAATTTGATGGATCTATTGAAGTTGCGAAAGGAAAAAATAGAGAAGCGCTGGCAAAGCGAATGGGCATTTCGGCAAATGCAAGACCTTGGGTTGGAGCGATTACTAGATTAGCTTCACAAAAAGGGCCGGAGTTAATTGAAGCTGCTATTCATGAAACATTGAAGATGGGAGGAGCTTTTATTTTATTAGGCTCTGAGCCGAATGCAAAAATTCTCGCTGGGCTAGAAGTTTTGAAAAAAGAGTATCGCGGAAAGCCGGTTTTTATCCATTTAGGACATCAGGATTCTCTTGCTCACGAGCTATATGCTGCATTGGATTTTTTAGTTCTCCCCTCCCTCTATGAGCCATGCGGGCTCTCGCAAATGATTGCCATGCGCTATGGAACTGTCCCAATTGCCAGGGCCACAGGCGGTCATATCGACACAATCTTTGAAGATCCAAAAAGACAAAATGGCTTTTTATTTCCCGACTATACGAAGGAGTCGGTAACAAAATGTTTAGAAAGGGCCATTAGAATCTGGAAAGATAAACCGGATCAGATGCACACCATCATCAAAAATGGATTGGCTATGGATTGGAGCTGGAACAAAAGCGCCAAGGAATACATCGTGGTTTATTCAAAATGTGTTCGAAATGATAGAGCGATCAATAAAACAGCTGCAAGTGCATGATAAATGAAAGCAGTTGTTGTGCTATCCAGCCAAAAAAGTTGGATGAGGATCCAAATGCCAAAAAGGGCGATGAGATGGGCGGCTCTTCGAAGAATATCTGAGCAAGAGATGACAGAGACCACGATAGTCAATGCGCCTGCAATGGGATCGGAGCCTGCTGCAATTTTGCTTAAGTGAAAGATGGAAGGGGCAATCATCAAAAGGATCCCGATGATTGTAGCAAGGGCCAGATTCCAAGGAACACTGACTCCGGATCTAGCCGATTGCCAAAGAGTCGAAAAAGATGCATCGAACTTGAAGATTTTGGTATCTTTTTTTGCCCCGGCAGATAATCCCCCAGTGAAGAGCTTGTTCACTCCGTTTTTTCGCAAGAATTGCAATGTGGCTGCAACTTCTCCTACTGCAAAAGGGATTGCAATGAGCATGCAAATTGCCGTGATTAAACAAAGAGTGCACCAGGTGCCAACAGCAAGGGGCTGCAAGATAATTAAAATCACGCTCACTAAGCTCACCGGAATGACCAAAATGCCAAAAATCATGACGGCCCATGGCATGGTGCGCCATCTGGCTTTTCCACCAAGACAAGTAGAAAAAAATTCCAAAGTATAGGCAAAAGCTCCAAGACCTGCGTCCGGAACGGGAAATGCTTTGGAAATTTTGGACTCTAAAACAGCTATTGTCCCGCGCATAAAAAATGGCTCCCAAATCGCATCAATGTATCCCAACTGATAGGCAGCGAGATAACGAGAAGTCATCCAGCAAATAAATGCTAAAAATGCAATGACAAGTCTTCCCGGCCACGAGGAGGGATTGTAAGACCAGCCACGAGGAATGGAGGGCTCAGTATCTGCAAATTTGGAAGGAGGATACAAAAGTAAAGAGTATACAATGAGTATCGATCCGACAAAAGTATCGTTCAAATAAGCAGCGCTTTCTCTTGCCCAAAAAGCAAGAGGATTGAATTGGAGCCAAATTCCAAGGATTGCAATGGGCCATATCAAAAAATGGTGGCGTCTTCCATTTAGTCCAAAAAGGATCAAGAGCGCCCCTGTAATCCAATTGCTAATTATGAGTGGTTTATTTTGATATCCAAAGGTGCTGGGAGTAACTAAGAGCCAAAGTCCCACAATAACAACGACAAAAAAAGTCCACTTGCTATCTTTCACTCTTATCCAAGTGGTTGGTTTTATACCATTTGGCAGGATCTTTTTTGAGATCTTGGATCATGATGGGGAGCATTTCTTCTAATTTTCGCTTTGGCTGCCAACCGAGAATTTTTTTTGCTTTAGAAATATCTAGCTCATAGTGATCATCTGCCAAATCAATCATCCATGGTTTGATGAATGGCTTTGGAATAAAAGGGATGAAATCCATTAGAGCTGCCCCAATTTTTGCAAACCATTTTGGGATGCGAAAAGTTTTGATCTCTTTATCTCGGATTTGTTTTGAAATGATCCTCTGCATCTCATCATAGCTTAGTGTTTTCGGCTCGCCAAGAAGAAGGACAAGGTCATCGGGGAGCTCATTTCTTTTTTGCACTGCAAGTTCTATGGCATCAACTAAATCATCCATGTGCAAAAAGGAAGATCCATGATGAATATCTCCTGAAAATAGCCTGCTTTCCAGCTGATTTTCATAGATTCTTTGGATTTGGTGGCTAATCGGAATGGAGTGACATTGATTGTCATAAACACCTGCAATGCGAAAGATCACCGTTTTTTTGATTTTTCCTTTTTGCTCGTGAATCACTTTTTCCGTGTGGATTTTAGAAAGAGGATAATCCCATTTTGCCTCTTGAGGGCTCTCTTCATTGATCGGATGGCCAGGTTCGCAAGGAGTGTGTACCAGCATCGTGCTGGAAAAAATAAACTGCTCCACTTCAAAATCTTGGCAAGCCTTTAAAAGCCTTGCAGTCCCTTGAACAGTGACTGTCTCATAAAGAGACGAATGCTTTTTATCAAAGCTATAATAGGCCGCCAAATGGATGATAGATACAATCTTGTTGCCATAGGTTTCTTGAATATGCTTAAAAGCTTGGGATACGCTTTCATCTGATGACAAATCGACAGGAACAAGTTCCTCATCTGCTGCTGCATAAAGGGCTTTTAAAAGCTCAAATCCTACAATCTGAAAATTGGGATCTAAGCGCCTCACTACGGCTGATCCTATTCTTCCCGAGCTTCCGGTGACAAGGACAACTCCATTCTTCATTCCTTCGGTGTACAAGAAAATTTAAGTCGATTCAAGGGCTTTTTTGATGTAGCATCGATTGGCAAAAACATAATCGCCAAGAGAAACAACAGTATAAAAGGCCGCAACTGAGACAAGAAAAAGGCTTCCCTGCTGCAAAATGTCGAGCCCAATGAGTCCCAAAGTATAGGGAATCATCAAAAGAAGAATGATGAAAGATACGGCCCCTTGCATGACTGCTTTGATTTTGCCGCTAATGCGGGCAGCAAGGGCAACTCCTCTCAAAGCGCAAAGAGTTCTCAACATGCTAATAAAAAGATCTCGATATAAAAATACAAAAACCAAGATCAAAGGGAGCTGCACTGCCCCTTGCGTAAAGGTCAAAAAGAGTGAAATATGGGTGATGCTATCTGCCATGGGATCGAGCACTTTTCCTAAGTCGGTGACCTGATTTTTTCTTCTTGCTAAATAGCCGTCGAAAAGATCGGAACATTCGCAAATGATCAAAAGCCCCAAGAGCAAAAAGGGGATCCAAACAAGGGGAATTCCGAGCCACTTGTATTCCAAATAAAGGATGGGAAAAAGGGGGCTAATAACGATCCGAAGAAGAGTAAAAAAATGTGCGATATTCATT
>CAZXLK010000056.1:0-9354 GCA_964641775.1 uncultured bacterium
CCTTTATTTAAAGAATCAAAAAATTGTTGAAAAAGGGGAATGGTCAAAAGGGCGTCTTTCCAGATTTGTCTCCGTCTTTCTTCATCTTTTTTTAAAAATTCTTTTCCGTTTGCAGTCAAGGTCACGGTTTTATGAGAAATTTCAATGAATTCTAAAAGCTCTGCAGCCTCTAACAATATTGTGAGCCGATCGAAATGGAGGTGGCTTTCGGCGCCAATTTTGAAAATATCTTCCGAGCCCCCTTTTGCATCGAGATACCCCAAAAGACCAATGATTTGATCTTTACCGGCAGGAAGAAGCGGTCCGATCCCTTTTGGTTTTTTGGGAGGCTTTTCCCCGGAAGGTTTCGGCTGAATTTTGGCGTATGTATCGTGAAGTCTTTCTTTTAACTCTAAAAACTCATCAGAGAGATAATTGCGAGGCCGTGCGATTTTATTTTCAATGACTGCCCGTACTTTGGCAGGGCCCGCACTCAAAACAATAATGCGATCCGCCATAAAAACCACTTCATGCAGATCGTGCGATGCAATCAATATCGAGCTGATTCCGATCTCTTTTTTTGACCAAATATCGATGATTTCGGCTCGAAGCACTTCAGCAGTAAACGTATCTAACTCATTGAAAGGCTCATCCATGAAAAGGATTTCCGGATTGCAAACAAGGGCTCTAGCCATTCCAATGCGTTGCTTCATCCCTCCCGAAAGCTCTTTTGGATAGACCTCTTCGCAACCTTCCAGCCCAATGATAGACATCGCATGATGGACTCTTTTTTCCATTTCCTCAGTGCTTACGCGCTGTGCTTTTAAAACAGCTTGGATATTTTCTTTTGCAGTCATCCAAGGATAGAGCCCAAAGCTTTGAAAAACCATGGACATTTGGGGAAGAAGCCCATGAAGCTCTTGTCCATGGGTCAAGACGGTCCCTTTGTCTTGCGGCATCAGGCCGGCAAGAATTCTTAAGAGTGTTGATTTGCCGCATCCGGAAGGGCCAATGATGGCAACGACTTCATTGGGATAGATGGTAAGATCGATATTTTCCAAAACATGAGTGATATGCTCATTGTTCGATTTATAATCTTTCCAAATATCTTTTGCTTCAAGGATTGGCGGCTTGTCAGGCATTTAGCGCAAACTTTTTTTCTGAATAATGATACAAGTTTAACCATACTAGATAATTAATTAAGGCAACAGATGCCACCATGATAAAAATGCTGGCAGTGAGCATGGGATAATCATTATTTTGCGCTGCTATACTGATACTCGATCCAAGGCCGGCAGTTGTAAAGACATGATTTTTATAATCGACATATTCTGCAACAATGCTTGCATTCCAAGCCCCGCCAGACGCTGTCAAAATCCCCGTAATCAAATAGGGGAAAATGGCGGGCAAATAAAGATAAAAAAAGGTTTGAAGAGGGTTATAATGAAAGAGGGCAGCCACTTCTTTCAAATCGTTTGGGATTGCTTTTGCCCCTGCCATGACATTGAAAAGGACATACCACTGCGTTCCCATCAGCATGAGAACGATGCTTCCTATTCCCAAAGGAATTTTTAGGGCTAAAAAAACCATGATTAAGATAGGAAAAAGAAGCGAGGCGGGAAAAGAAGCCCCTACTTGAAGAATCGGCTGAATTCTTTGAGTCCATTTTTCTGAAAGGCCTAATTTAAGACCTAATGGAAGCATAATCAGAATGCTTAGAATTACACAGGTATAAATACGGCCAAATGTAAGGCCTAAATTTTTAAAAAGTCTTATCCACTGATCCCCTGAAACATCTCCTAAGTACTTTGTGAGAACAAAAATCCCAAACCCGAGCAGAATAAAAATTCCCAAAAGAAAAATTCCGGTGACTATCATTCCAATAATGCGAAGATTGATTTTAAGTGGTTTTTGTTTTGCACGATAGTTTTGAATGGATTTTGAGAGTTTGATTTGGATTTGATATAGAAAAGCTACAATATGAGAGTGATGCAAAAGATGTAAAAACCAAGAATCTCCCTCTTTTCTTTGGCTCGTTTCTTCAACGATAAATTTTTGTGACCACACAACTAAAGGCCGCCAAATGAGCTGGTCTAAAAGTAAAACAAGTACAATCATTGCTATGATTGCGAAAATAATAGAGGGAATATCTCCTTTTTCTGCAGCTACGCTCATATATGATCCAATGCCCGGCAAGCGAAAGCTCCGATTGCCTAGTGTAAAAGCTTCGGTAATCATTAAGAAAAACCAGCCGCCTGCCACGCTCATGATGCTATTCCAAATCAAACTAGGAGTGCTAAAGGGAAGCTCAACCCAGCGAAATCTCTGAAGGGAGCTAAAATGAAAAGAAGTTGCACATTCATTTTTTTCGACAGGAATAGTTCTAAGGGAACGATACATGGAAAAAAACATATTCCAAGCCTGTCCTGTAAAGACCAGAAGAATGGATGCGATTTCAAGGCCAATATTGCTCTCTTTGAATAGGCCGATCAAAACGAGAACAACACCCGGCAAAAATCCAAGAACCGGAATGCTTTGGCAAACATCGATAAAGGGGAGAACAATTTTTTCTGCAAAACGATCTTTCGCGGCCCATAATCCCCAAGAAATAGCAAAACAAAAAGAGATGCAATAAGCCAAAAAACCTCTTGCAAAAGAAAAAAACATGTATTGAGGAAGATACCAAAAAGAGAGGTGGATCTCCGCCCCCTCTTGATATCTTCCAAAAAAATGGACCCAATAGCAGATAAAGCCTATGCACAAAACAATAGAAATCAATATCACAACCAGGTCCGCGCCAATTTTCTTCACGGAGCGCTTTGATTGAAAAAGTGAAGAAAGAGCGAGATGATAAATAGAATCAAGAATATGAAAAAGAGGATTTTGGCAATTGTGAAAGCTACACCTTCAACTCCACGAAATCCAAAAACTCCTGCAATGATTGCAACGATTAAAAAAATAAGTGCCCAAAATAACATGTTGTACCTCCTAAGTTTTTACTGACATAAAAGATCAATATTTACAACATCTCTGGTTACATTTCATAGTATGATTATAGTTGCAGCCATTTTGGATGATTAAATTCCAGATGTCTCTAGGCTCCCCTTTTTCTTTTTCCCAATCTCCTATGAGATCGAGAAATTCTTGAGGGATTGTTTTTGTATAGAGCATGTCAAAGAGCTGGCTGATTTGTGTGATCTGCATTTTTTTTCTAAGTCTTAGGATTTGATCTGCATAGGGAGAAAGTCCGTCAAAGGAAGTGGGGAACATAAAGCCATGCGTAAAACTGGAGATTCCATCCGAATCTTTTGATTTATAGTGATTATAGAAGCATTCGGTATGTAAATTTTTCATTTAGATTCTGGAAAGGCGAAGAAGATGAAAGCCGCTGTGGCCTCCGAAGGCAGATATTTTCATATCTTCTCTTTTTAAAAGATTATATTTGGAAAAGTCTTTAGACAAGACAGCCGAGACCATCCCATCTTCATCAAAATGATGGCAGGAATGTAGGGCAAACACATTGTATCCAAGGCGGTCTCCCACAAGAGTGAGCCATCGAATTTCTTGAAGAAGTTTGGGCGATGGCCTTTCATCGGAATCATTGAAAAGAAACCACTCTCCTTTGCAAACATTTCGAATGGTTGCCAAATAACAAGTCGTCCAGTTTCCATCCCAATTATCGATCCGAAGATAGGTGACTTTTGGAGAAATTTTTACAAGCTCGGGCGTTGCATCTGTTGAGCCGTTATCCACAATATGAATCTCGTCAAAGTAGGGCTCTATGATTTCAATTGTCTCCTTCAGGATTTCATAGCGGTTATCAGCTCCGCACATCGTACACCAATGAAGATGTTTATTCCCCTCTCTAGGTGAGGGATGATCCAATACTTGGATTTCAAATCGATCTTGATAGGCAAAAAGAGACGTAAGAAAAAACAAGAAAGAAAAAAAAATGCTCTCCTCCGAGTTTAAAAACAAGGAGGAGAGTATGACAAAAAAAAATTATTTTACGAGACTTTTTTCAATGTCTCTTGAAGTATTGCACTTCTCTTTCATGTTTTTTTGCAGCGGCAAGACTTGAGAAGGTTCCAAGATTTCTCCTTCTTCCCGTTTTTGGATTTTTTTTCCGAGAATAAAGGCGATAGCCGCCCGATGCAAGTTTTCGGATTACCACTTTATGCCACTTCGTTTTCTCGATACCGGAATGACAACCAATACGATTCCAATGATGATGCTAATGATTCCGATCGTCATGATCTGGTTTGAACGAGCCTCATAATAAGCAATTTCATCCTTGCCGGCTCTGATTCTTTCATCCCCGGAGTTAAAGAACATTTGGTTTCCGGCTTCTTTCGTGTAGGGATTTGTTCCAAAAAGAGTTTTGCCTGTTTTCATTCTGCTCTCGCCCTGAGATATTTCGACATTGCCGTGCGCAATCTGATCTTTCATGTAAAGAGAGAGAAAGATTAAAATCACTCCCACTCCACACATTACGATTCCAATAATTCTTCTTGCGTTCATCATTGTTTTTCCCTTCAAATTTACAATCCCCTACATTAGGGACCTGCCATTTTTTTCTATAACATGAACCATTTTTTTTTGTGGTTAAAAAAAGAACTCCTTAGAGTCATTTCGGATTAAAATTTCCAATAAAGGCTGCTCCAGGCAACAAGCCCGAAGATGCAAATCAAAACCCCTGCAATGCGATTGATTCCGCGCATCACTTTGTGATTGACCTTTTTGCGAAACCGCGTAACCCCCTCGCTTAAAATGAGCCACCAGAGAGTCGATCCTAACAGAACGCCAATAACTAAAGAGCCGGCACTAGCGTAGCCTCCCGAATATTGGGTGAGTCCAAATCCGGCAAAAACTGCCAAAAATGCAACAATTGTGATGGGATTCGAAATGGTGAGAAAAAATGCCGTAAAGAAATCAGCAAGAAGGGTTTTATGGTTCACTTTTGGAACTTCCAGCTCTTCATGAGCCGGATTTTCAACAAACGTCTTAACCCCTAAAAAAATTAAAAATGCCCCACCTGAAAGCCTGAGCCAAAACTGCAGCTCTTCTTGGAGCAAAACATCGGAGATGATCGTAAGTCCAAAAGCTGCAATGATCGCATAGATTGTATCGGCACAAGCGGCGCCAAGGCCCGAAAAAAGTCCTGAAAGCTTTCCATAATGGACCGTTTTCCGAATGCAAAGAACGCCGATAGGACCTACGGGAGCCGCTAGGGCTATACCTAAAGCGATCCCCTTTAAAAAAAAGAGGAGATACATATTTTTCAAAATCTCAGAAGAGGTGTTTTTTTAAAAGCCCTGTGAGAAGATAGTACCCAAAAATTATTTTTAAGGAAAGCTAACTTGTTTAAACAAAAAGTTTTACTGTAATTTATTAGATTTGTATACTTTTTCAGATATGCTCCATGCTCCCTATTCAGAAAAGATTGCAATCCAACAATTTCCCATTTGCCCCCATCCGGCATGGATTGAAATCGACACAGAACAATTTCGGAAGAATCTAAGGGCTATTTGCAAGATCGTAGCGCCGAGTAAAATCTGCCTTCCCTTAAAAGCCAATGCCTATGGCCATGGTCTTGTCAAAATGGCAAAAATTGCAGAAGAAGTTGGCATTGAAACTCTTGGGGTTTCTTGTTTGAAAGAAGGGGTGGAGCTTAGGCTGAATGGAATAGAGCTTCCCATTGTCATTTTTGGAGCAATTCATGAGAGCCAAATTACAGATCTCATCCATTATGATTTGCAGTTTTCGATCAGCTCCAAATATAAAGCAGAACTTGTTGCAAAAAGATGCAGCGTCAAGTGCAAAGTCCATCTGGAAATCGATACGGGAATGCGCCGCACGGGAGTTCGAGTAGAAAATGCTTTGGATCTTCTCTCTTTTGTAGAGAGCTTTTCTTGTTTTGATGTTGTTGGTATCTATTCACATATGGCGACTTCTGACAAGCCCCAAGATCTTTTTGCAAAAGAGCAAATTGCGGCATTTTCAAAGCTGAAAGAAAAACTGCAAGATCGCAGCATTCTTTTTCATTTGGCAAATTCAGGAGGCATTGTCCACTACCCGGATTCTTATTTTGATATGGTCCGCCCTGGCCTTCTTTGTTACGGATATTTTCCCGATGGGAGATGGGATGATGAGATCAAGCCTGTTTTAAGCCTGAAAGCTCACATTTCTTATTTCAAAGTTGTAGCAAAAGGAGTGGGGATCAGCTACGGCCACACGTATCACACGGAAAAGACAAGCCGAATTGTGACAATTCCGGTGGGTTATGGCGACGGATTTAGAAGGGATATAAAAACTGATGTTCTCATCCGAGGCAAAAAGTATCCCATTGCAGGTGCGATTTGCATGGATCAGTTTATGGTCGATATCGGAGAAGATGCTGGATATGTAGGGGATGAGGCAGTTTTAATTGGGAAGCAAGGAGAAGAAGAAATTTTTCTTTGGGATCTTGCAAAATCAGCAGGTACAATTGCCCACGAAATTTTAACGGGCTTTAATGACCGGCTCCCCCGGATTTATCTGTAAAAACTTTGTCTACGAATTCGCCCGCTTTTTCTAGAGCTTCTTGCGCTTCGGGAAATTTTGGCGCATACATTTGCCAGCCATGGATCATATTTGGCCAAACATCGAGTTGCACTTTCATCCCATCTTTTTCGGCTTTTTTAGCGAGTTGAAGAGCCTGCGTATGGATCAGATCATGAGTTCCTGTTTGGATAAAAAGAGGGGGAAGACCACCAAAGTCGCCAAAAATGGGTGAAATGAGAGGATTTTTTGAGTCTTTCCCATTGTAGTAGTATTCGGCAAATCTTTGGATGCTTTGGGGGGATAAGACATCTTTTTTGGTATCTGTCAAATTAGCTGTTAGATCAGACCAGGGACAAAGACAGATAAGGCCTGCAGGCATGGCAATTTTTTCCAATTTCAGCTTCAAACAAAGAGAAAGGGCCAGATTTGCTCCTGCAGAGAGGCCGGAAAAGACAATCCGAGATCTCGCATAGGGGTGATGCAAAAGCCATCGATAGGCAGATAAGGCGTCCTCGAGCGCTGCTGGGAAGGGATTTTCAGGAGCTAAGCGGTATTGGATGGCCAAAACGGCGGCATTTGTCACTGCAGACAATCTCCCAATCAAATTCTTATGCGATTCAATAGAGCCTATTCCAAAGCCTCCCCCGAAAAAAAAGAGAAGAATTCTTTTTCGATTGACTTCGGGGGCAAAGGCCCAGACAGCCGGGATTTCTCCAATAGATAAAGTCTCAAACCGAATGGATGGGTCCGGGGGAAATGCTTTAAACTTCAGCTCGAAATTAGTCCGAATTGCATCTACCGCAAGATCCACTGGCTTAGGGCTTGCAAGAAGCTCTTGATAAAAGGATTCGTATTCTCGACTGCTCACATTTATGTGAATATCATGTTTTTGTATAATTGTGCCATCATGCAAAGAATCGAAGTGGATGAAAATGGCCTTTTGGGTACCCTTTATCTTCCTAAGAAAGAAGGTCTTCAGCCTCTTATCATCACAATAGGAGGTTTTCGGGGCGGACTGAATGAGGAGAGGTCATTCAAGCTCTCTCAGCTTGGATTTGCATCTTTGGCTCTTGCCTATTTTGGATACAAAACTCTTCCTTCTCAACTGAAAAAAATTCCATTGGAATATTTTGAAAAAGCAATCGATTGGGCGGCAAATCATGAAAGAATAGATCCAAATCAAATTGCCCTTTGGGGAATATCTCGAGGAGCTGAGCTTTCATTGATTTTAGGATCGATTTTTTCAAGCAAGATCTCTTTAATTGCCGCCACATTGCCATCTAGCGCAATTTATGGAGCTCTTATCGACGATGCACCCGCTTGGGTTTATCAGGGAAAGCCAATAGGGCCCAATGCCCCATTTCCAAAAAACATCCATTTGACCCGAGACTCTCCCATTGCATTAACGCCTTATTTTCTGAAAGGAATGCAAGAAAAAGAGGCTTTTCAAGCCTCTCAAATTCCCGTTGAAAACATCAAATGCCCAATTCTTCTGGTTTCAGGAGAGGATGATCAAATGTGGCCCTCCTCTCTTTTTGCAAATCAAATCATGCAAAGATTAGATGAAAAAAGATCCTCTATTTCGAAAACCCATTCGAGCTACGAAGGAGCCGGCCATGGCATCTCTTTTACAGATGAGACTGCAGAGCTTCACCCGATTTTAAACATTTGGTTTGCTTTTGGAGGGAGCATTGGCGATAATGCAAGGGCTATGAACGATTCTTGGGATAAAACCATCAATTTTTTCAAGCTATGGCTAGATTAACACTTTTTCTTCTCATTTTCTACGTGGAGCTTTTTGCCATGCAAAGAGCCTCCTCCGATCTTCCGATTGGAGTGCGAACGATCGAATATCAAGATGAGGCCCGAAATCGGCCTGTTGTTGTTGAGCTTTGGTATCCAACATCGCATCTTGGGCCATTAGATGAGCCGCATGATAAGCATTGGATTTATCCCAAAGAAGTGAGAAATGCCCCCATTTTGAAAGGGAAAGCCCGATATCCACTACTACTCATTTCGCACGGGCATAAAGGGAGCAGGCGCGATACAAGCTGGCTCGCCCGTTCTTTGGTCCTTTCCGGATATATTGTGGCATCTATTGATCATCATGGAGATACAAGGTTTATGAACGATCCCATGTCCGGTCTTATGTTTTGGAACCGCCCCTTGGATATGAGCTTTTTTCTTGATCAGATGGAGCAAGGGGAATGGAAAGAGCTCATTGATTTTAGCCGCATTGGCTTTATCGGCTATTCATTGGGAGGGATGACAGGGATTGCTTTAGGAGGCGGTATTGCTAAAAATGCGCAAGCTGCTCTTGAAAAATTGAACCGCTATTCGATCCGCAAAGAGATTCTTGCCCAATTTGATTTATCGCCGGCACTCCAATCGTATAAAGACCCAAGAATCAAAGCGATGCTCCTTTTATGTCCCGCAGCCTTCGGATACAATCCGGATTCATTGAAAGCAATCCAAATTCCAACTGCCCTCGTTGTTGCAAGAGGAGATGAGATTCTCCCTTTTCAAGAGCATGCCAAACCGCTGATTCGCCACTTAAGTCCGGCCAAACTCAAAGTGTTAAGAAAAGAAATTTCCCACTTTGCTTTTATGAATCAAGCCAGCCAGACAGGCAAACAACACTTGCATCAAGCCCTCTTGCAAGACTCCCCATCCTGCAGCCGCAAGAAAGTGCATCAAGAGATTAGCCAATTCGCCATCCGCTTCTTCAGCAAATCCCTAAAGAAATAGAAATAGATTTTACCTTGAGAGATAGACACCACAGAGAAGAAGAAAAACCACAGAGACAAGAGAATAAAAGAGGCAGCACAGAGA
>CAZXLK010000057.1:0-9248 GCA_964641775.1 uncultured bacterium
AACGAAATCAATCCGGCAACCGGAAAATTACTAGACATATCCTCTCCTATTTTTTCGAAGGGGATATCTTACGTGATCTAAAAATATTCTTATACAAAAAAAGACCGGCATTCCTGCCGGTCTTCTCGGTGTGCTCGGTGTTTTACCCCAAAAAAGATGCTTTTTTGGGGACCCCTGCTCGGTGGTTTTATTTTCTTCCCCTACATGCCCATTCCGCCGAAGTCCATGCCACCCATGCCGCCCATTCCACCCATGCCTGGCATGCCGCCCATGCCACCGCCCATTGGGGAGGTTGCGGCCGGTTTTTTTGGTTCGGGTTTATCGGTGATGATGGCAGCGATGGTGATGAGCATCCCTGCAATGGATGCGGCGTGTCTGAGTGCGCATTTTGTCACAAGAACAGGATCAATCACCCCATCTTTGACAAGATCGGAAAAGGCATCGGTAAGGCCATTGTAGCCAATGGCGCCCTCTTTTTCTGCGATCTTTTCGGCAACAAATTCACCGTTTTTCCCGCAGTTGTTTGCAATGGCAACAGCCGGTGCATAGCAGGCTTTCAGTACGACTTTAACCCCGACTAGCTCATCGCCGCTTAAGTTTAGATCATCGAGGCATCTGCTTGCACGAATGAGAGCAACTCCACCACCGGGAACAATTCCTTGAGCTACAGCTGCCCGAGTTGCATGTAAAGCATCTTCGATCCGGGATTTTTTTTCATTGGCCTCTGCCTCAGTAACAGCACCGACTTTGACAACGGCAACTCCCGGCCCAAGCTTTGCAAGCCGCTCCTCTAACTTTTCTCGATCATAATTGGAAAGATCTTCTTGAGAGAGCTCATGTTTGATTTGAGAAATCCGCTCCTTCACATCTTTCGATTTGCCCGCCCCATTGATGATGGTGGTCTCTTCTTTTCCGATTTTTACCCGCTCGGAGCTTCCCAAAATATCGACATCTATTTCTTCGATGTTATAGCCCAGCTCATCGGAGATGACTTTTGCGCCCGTAAGAGCTGCAATGTCTTGCAGCATGGCTTTTCGTCTATCGCCAAAACCCGGCGCCTTCACTGCGCAAACAGGCAGCCCGCCCTTGATTTTATTGACAACCAAAGTAGCAAGAGCCTCTCCCTCCACATCGTCTGCAATGATGAGGAGCGGTCTTGATTTTTGCTCCATTACCTTTTCCAAAATCGGAATGAGTTCTTTGGCATTCGATAGTTTTTTATCGGTGATCAAAATCCAAGGCTTTTCAAATTCCACCGTCATTTTTTCTGCATTGGTGATGAAATAAGGAGAAACGTACCCCTTATCAAATTGCATTCCTTCGACCACCTCGAGAACCGTTTCAATTCCTTTGGCATCTCCAATCGTCACAATCCCATCTTTGCCGACCTTTTGCATTGCCTCGCCAATGATGGCTCCAATATCAGGGTCGTTATTTGCCGAAATTGCAGCAATTTGTTGTATTTCTTCAGGTGTTTGAATGGGCTTTGCCAGTTTGTCTAGAGCCTCTTCCATTTTTTGGACAGCTTTGTCGATGCCCCTTTTGACATCCATCGGATTAGAGCCTGCTGCCACATTTCTTAATCCTTCTGCATAAATGGCCTCTGCAAGGACAATGGCTGTTGTCGTCCCATCTCCTGCGGCATCCGATGCTTTGGATGCGGCTTCTTTGACAAGCTGCGCCCCCATATTTTCATATTTGTCTTTCAAAACAATCTCTTTGGCGACAGTCACGCCATCTTTTGTCGAACTTGGCGCGCCATAGCTTTTCCCAATCACCACATTGCGCCCTTTTGGACCCAACGTAACGATCACTGCTTTTGCAAGAGTTTTGACCCCTTTTAGAATCGCTTTTCTTGCATCTTCATTAAATTGAAGCATTTTAACCATATTATTATTCTCCGTATACTGCTAACACATCATCTTCTGTTAATACTAAATATTCCGTATCGTCCATCTTGTATTCTGTCCCGCCGTAATTGGAAAACAAAACTCGGTCTCCCACTTTCACATCCATCGGATGGACTTTTCCATCTTTCTCTACTTTCCCGGGACCAACTGCTACGACTTTGCCTTCTTTTGGTTTTTTCTGGGCGCTTTCCGGAAGCAAAATGCCCCCTTTTGTAGCGCTAGCCTCTTCTCTTGCAACGACAACTCTGTTACCCATCGGGCGGATTTTTTTCTTGATTGACATAGGGTCCTCCATTTTCTGGACTAATATAGCAGGTATTTTCTTCTTTTTTCAAGAAAGGATTTTCTCTCTTCTTTTTGAAATTCGATGAGCTTCCAGGCCGGAAATTTTTCCTCTTTCAAAATATCCAAAATGGCATTGGTCCCATTGGCTTTACAAAAAAGATCTTTATTCATTTTTTCCAATTGAAATTCTTTGGGATAAAGACTCTTCAATAAGCCTAAAA
This sequence comes from uncultured bacterium, assembly GCA_964641775.1. Classification (GTDB taxonomy): domain Bacteria; phylum Chlamydiota; class Chlamydiia; order Chlamydiales; family SM23-39; genus CAIPFQ01. The sequence continues at coordinate 2,417 of CAZXLK010000057.1, forward strand.
TCAAATATTGCGTAGAGACCGGTTTAAAGGTCCTTACATTTGTAATTTGAATCAAAACCCCTTCGCAATCTTGGGCCTTGAATCTCCCCCAAAAGGGGCGGAAATGATAGGGAAGAAAATGAACTCCGGGAAGTTTTTGCCGGTTTAATTGCTCTGCAAATTCGGCTCCTTTGATCCAAGGAGCGCCCACAATTTTAAATGGCAGCGTGTAGCCAACTCCGATATTGACAAAGTTGAGCTCTCCCAAAATTCCGGTGATCGGGCAAAAAAGAGGGGTATCCGGCTCCGGCACATTGGGGCTTGGCGGAATCCAGGGAAGATCGGTGTCGCGGTAGCTCATTTTTCTTTTCCATCCCGACATGGCGATGACCTGCAATTTGCATCCCACCTTGTATTCGGCATTGAAAAATTTGGCGAGCTCGCCAATGGTCATCCCGTGGCAATAAGGGACATTGATGTAGCCAATGAAAGAGCGGCATTTTTCATCTAGCATCGGCCCATCGACAACAACGCCATTGATTGGATTGGGCCTATCCAAAACAACCACCTCAATTCCCAATTTGGCCGCCTCTTCCATCATGTAAAAAAGTGTTGTCTGATAGGTGTAGGCCCTCACTCCCGTACATTGAATATCAAAAAAGACCGCGTCTAGTCCTTTGAGCATCTCTTTGGTGGGGCGCCTTGTATCTCCATGGAGGCTGTAAATGGGGATGCCATCTAGTTTGCTATCTTTCACTTTTTCAAAAGCATATTGGTGGCCTTTGATGCCGTGTTCGGGAGAAAAAATCGCCGCAACTTTGAGCCCGGATGTTTGAAATCGGGTAAGAATGGGAACCATCTTCGCGTCGACGCTGGTTTGGTTGATGATGAGCCCAACTTTTTTTGTCTTGAACCCTTCCCAATCTTTATCAAAAAAATGATCAAGCCCAACCCGAACTTCAGCAGCTAAGGACGATAAGATGAGAAAAAGTATAATAAATCTCATGTATGTTATACACAAATCTACATGTCTTACCTAGATAGTGCAAATGAAATACTTGCAGGTGTCAAAGGCCGTCCTCTCAATATGGAGGAGCGGAAAAAAATGGCCATTGAACTTGCCGCTTTTATGCTAGAGGCTGCGACTGCCTCAATGACATCTCGGGAAAGAAAAATCCAAAAGCAGCTCTCCAATCTCATGCGCGATCCTCATGGAAAAGCCTTTACGACGGCAATGAGCGATGAATGTTTTCGCAGCCACGATAATAAACGGGCAGCGGATCAGCTCATTTATCTATTAAATCAAATGGGAGTGCCTCAGTATCTCGATTGGATCAAGCGCTCGGAGCTTTATGTTTTTAAGAATTTAAATCCTTCCTTTGCCCAATTTTTGATGCCGTTTGCCACGTATACGCTGAGAAAAGAGGCTTCAAAAGTAATTCTGCCCGGAGAAGCTTCGGCGTTAAACAAACATCTTGCCGAAAGAAGAAAACAGGAAGTCAAACTCAATTTAAATCATTTGGGAGAAGCAATCCTGAGTGAGGCAGAAGCCAAAGAAAGAGTCCAAATCTATCTCGAGGATTTAAAAAATCCTGCCATCAATTACATCTCGGTGAAAATCTCTACTATTTTTAGCCAAATCAATCTTCTTGATTTCGATGGGACAGTAGATCACATCGCTGAGCGGCTAAGAAAGCTTTATAGAGCGGCAATTAAATTTCCGGATGACGCTGGGAAAGTGAAATTCATCAATCTCGACATGGAAGAATACCGCGATTTGCATCTCACCGTTGCCGCATTTACAAAAGTTTTGGATGAGCCCGAATTTTCCGAGTATTCGGCAGGAATTGTTTTACAGGCCTATTTGCCGGACTCTTTCCCCATCCAAAAACAGCTCTCCGAATGGGCAAAAAAACGGGTTGCAAACGGCGGAGCGCCTATCAAAATCCGGATTGTCAAAGGGGCGAACCTCGCCATGGAGCAATTTGAAGCGTCTCTCAAAGGATGGCCTCAAGCGCCCTACCCAACCAAGCTGGAAGTCGATGCCAACTATAAAAGGATGCTCATTCAAGGCTGCATCAAAGAAAATGCAAGAGCTGTTCGGCTAGGTGTTGCAAGCCATAATTTATTTGATATTGCCTTTGCGATGATTCTTCGTTTGGAAAATGAAGTCGAGCCTTATGTGAGCTTTGAGATGCTCGAAGGGATGGCTGACCACATACGCCGCATCGTCCAAAAATTAACGGGCGATATGCTTCTTTATTGCCCGGTCGCAACAAAAGAAGAATTTCAACATGCCATTGCCTATTTGATCCGGCGCCTTGATGAAAATACGGGGCCGGAAAATTTCCTACGCCATGCATTTGGATTAAGGCCGGGGAGTGAGGCTTGGGAAAACCAGGTTGCTCTTTTTTTAGAAAGCTGCGAGGAAATTGATACGGCATCTAGCTCGCCAAGACGTTCGCAAAATAGGCTGCAAGAGCCTGAGCATTTAGATTTTTCTCTTCCTTTTGAAAATGAGCCCGATACCGATTTTTCCCTTTCGCAAAACCAAAAATGGGGAGAGGAAATTGCAAGGAGCTGGAAAAATAAAAAAATCGACCCCCTTCCTCTTGTGATCGGCGGAAAAGAAGTTTTTGATAACGAAGATGGGGTTGGCATAAGTCCCTCCAATCCCTCCGATGTTCTTTTCAAATATGCAAAAGCGAAAAAGAGTCATATTGAAGAGGCCCTTCACTGTGCAAAAAAACAGGAAAAAGAATGGGCAGCTACCACAATTGAACATCGGAGCCATTTGCTCCACCGGGCAGCGCAAATTTTTCGGGAAAGAAGGGGCGAGCTCATTGGCGCGATGATGATCGAGGCGGGAAAAACGATTCCCGAATCCGATCCGGAAGTATCGGAAGCAATCGATTTTGCCGAATACTACCGGATGATGATGGCGAAAATGGCAACCGCCAAAGATATCAAATGGAAGCCGAAAGGGACAATTTTAGTAACCTCTCCCTGGAATTTTCCCTGCTCGATTCCGGCAGGAGGAATTTTTGCTGCGCTTATTACGGGAAACTGCGTCCTCTTTAAACCCGCCTCCGATACGGTCTTTATTGGCTGGGAGCTTGTGAATGCCATTTGGGATGCAGGGGTTCCCAAAGAAGTGCTTCAATTTGTCCCATGTTCGGGAGAAGAAGTGGGAAGCGAGCTAATCACAGATTCCAGAATCAATTGCGTGATTTTAACAGGCGGCACGCAAACGGCTCGCAAATTTTTAAAAATGCGCCCCGATCTCGATCTTGCAGCAGAGAGCGGCGGCAAAAATGCAATGATCATCACGGCGCTATCCGATCGCGATTTAGCAGTCAAAGAGCTCATTCAATCGGCCTTTGGCCATTCCGGACAAAAATGTTCTGCGGCGTCCCTTGCCATTTTAGAGGCCGAAGTTTATGACGATCCCCACTTTAAAGAGATGCTCAAAGAGGCAGCTGCAAGTTTAAAAGTTGGCCTTCCTTGGGATCCTGCAACAAAGATAAATCCACTGATTCACGAGCCAAGAGGAGTTTTGAAAAGGGGGCTCACTACTTTAGAGCCGGGAGAATCTTGGCTTCTTCCGCCAAAGCAAGATCCAAATAATCCTTGTCTTTGGAGTCCCGGAATCAAATGGAATGTGCAGCCGGGAAGCTTTACCCATCAAACAGAGCTTTTTGGTCCTGTTCTTGCCTGCATGCGGGCAAACGATCTTCGCCATGCGATCGAGATTGCAAATGGCACCCCTTATGGCCTGACTTCCGGTCTTCAGAGCCTCGATCATAGAGAGCATGAAATTTGGCTGGAAGAGATTGAAGCGGGGAATTTGTATATCAATCGGAGCATCACAGGGGCGATTGTCCGGCGTCAGCCTTTCGGAGGGACAAAAGCATCGAGCTTTGGCAATGGATCAAAAGCGGGCGGGCCCAATTATCTTCGGGAATTTATGACGGCAACTCAAGTCGGGCTTCCTCAAGAAAAATATCCTGTCAATGAGTGGGTCAATAATCTCACCCTCTTTTTACAAAATTTGGATCTCACTGCAGAAGAACTCGGTCTTTGGACAAGCAGCGTTTTCAATTACGCCTACTGGTGGAAAAGACTGCGCCAAACTAAAGATCCTACAAAAATTTTGGGCCAGGATAATTTTTTCCGCTATGTCCCAAGAAAAAATATCTGTCTTCGGATTGAGCCCCATTCCAATCCTTTTGACGCGCTTCGCGTTTGCGCTGCAGCGCTCACTTGCGGCTCCGGGATGGAGGTGAGCTGGGCTCAAAAATCCACCAAAGCCAAAGCCCTCAATTGGCTTGAGCTTGTTCCCGTCCTACGAGTGATCGAAGAATCCAATGAGACCTTCTTAACCCGCGTCCAAAACGGCAAAATCAACCGAATCCGGCTCGTAGAGCCCGCCTCTTCCTCCCTTCACTCCGCAGCCGCCGAAAAAGGGATCCACATCATCGACGCCCCCGTCCTGGCCAATGGCCGCCTCGAACTTCTCCACTATCTTCGAGAAGTTGCCATCTCCATCGACTACCACCGCTATGGCAATCTCGGCTCCCGCGAAGGGGAACTCCGTAAGCCCATTCTTTAAAAAGCAGGATTCCGATTGAGCCCATTGATGAATCCAAAGACAAACCCTGCAATCTCATAGCTGACTAAAGATTGAAAGGGCCAACACATCGCTATTGTAGCTGCAAGACAAGTGTGTTGAACAATAGGTTGATTTACTATTAATCGAGGAATTGCATCGAAAAAAAGATGCCTCGTTGCTTCATATACCCTAGGTAGCAATCCTGATAACTGATCGACACTCCGAATCAAAAAATTTGCCCTCGGAACTGGAGCGGCAATTCCATTTGCAGCCATAAAATACCTCCAAAAAAGGGACGCCACTTTAGTGCAAATGCAGCTTCAAGTCAACCCTTGTGCTCTTATCTAAAAAACTGACGATTCTTATCAATCATAAAAACGTATCCAAAGACCGCTCCACTGATCATGCAGTTGACTAAAGAGTAATCGGGAAAACAAACCGCAACTGCATATCCCAAATAAAGGCTGGCAAAAGGATGATTTACTATTAATCGAGGAATTGTATCGTAAAAAAGATGCCTCGTTGCTGCCAAAACTCTAGCTTTCAATCTTGATAACTGATCGATTCCTCGAACCAAAAAATTTGCCCTCGGAACCGGTGCTCCAATTGCATTAGCCATAAAATACCTCCTAAAAGGGTAGCTATTTTAGTGCAAATCCAAGCTTTAAGTCAACACTTGTGATCATCTCTACAATCGCGTAAGATTTTTTCCTGATGTCGATGCTCAATCCAGAACAAGAACTTGCTGTGCAGCATGTCGAAGGACCCCTTTTGGTTTTGGCCGGCGCCGGATCGGGCAAGACGCGAGTAGTTACCTTTCGCATTGCCCATTTGATCGATTTGGGGATTTCGCCCTCCGATATTTTAGCAGTTACTTTTACCAATAAAGCTGCAGAGGAGATGAAAACAAGGATCAGGACTTTGAAAAATGCGCAGGTGCTTGCTTGCACATTTCATAGTTTGGGAGTCCGGATCTTGCGCGAATCGATTGGGAGTTTGGGCTACAGGTCCGATTTTACTATTTACGATGAAGATGATAGTGAAAAACTTTTGAAAAACTGCATGGAAGAGATGAATTTGTCCCAGGAAAAAGGGCTGACAAAGCAGCTAAGAGGACAAATTTCTTCTGCCAAAAATGATCTTTTAAATCCGGATGAAGTAACAGAGAGACTCACAAAAAATGTCTATGAATGCTACCAGGCAAAACTTAAAAGTTGCAATGCGCTTGATTTCGACGATCTTCTTTTTTTAACCGTAAAACTTTTGCAAGAAGATGAAAAAGCAAGAGCCGAATATCAAAATAGGTGGCTCTTTATTTTGATCGATGAATACCAAGATACGAATCTTGCCCAATACACTTTGGCAAAAATTTTGGTGGAAAAGCACCGCAATATCTTTGCAGTTGGCGATCCCGATCAATCGATCTATTCTTGGCGAGGGGCAAAATATCAAAACATTTTGAATTTCGAATCCGATTTTCCCGGAGCAAAAATTGTCACGCTCGATCAAAATTACCGGAGCACGAATACCATTTTGGAAGCAGCGAACGCCCTAATCCAGCACAATGGCGAGCGCTTCGATAAAAAGCTGTGGAGTGATCTTGGGCGTGGCGCAAAAATCGGTCTCTTCGTTTCGCAAAATGAAAGAAAAGAAGCTGAATTTGCAGCGGATAAAATCTCAACGCATAATCTCAATGATGAAATCATCTACGACGATATCGCCATATTTTACCGCACGAATGCCCAATCGCGTATTTTTGAAGATCTTTTGCTTGCCCGTAGAATCCCCTATGTCATTATTGGAGGGCTTTCCTTTTATGATCGAAGAGAGGTGAAAGATCTTTTAGCCTATCTTCGGATGGTTGTTTCCAATACCGATCTCATTTCCTTTTTAAGAACGGTCAATCTTCCAAGACGAGGCCTTGGCCCTTCCATTTTAGAAAAAATCGTTGCAGAGAGCTCGGATCGAAATCTTCCCATCTTTACATTTTGAAGAGCTTCTTTCCCATCCCGGCTTTTGCCCCGATCTCAAACTAGGTCCCAAGCAAAGAGAGGGGCTGCAAGAATACGTCCGGATCATCCATCATTTAAGAAACCAAAGACCAAACCTAAAAATCCATGAACTGATCTCTCTTGCACTCACTGAGGCCCGTTATCTTCCCTTTATCGAACAAGATACCGAAACTTCTCAAGATCGAAAAGAAAACTTGGATGAGCTGATGGGAAAGGCTGCCGAATGGGA
>CAZXLK010000058.1:0-9037 GCA_964641775.1 uncultured bacterium
AGGCGATCGGCTTGGCCAGTTACGCCCGTTTCTTCCAAAATCTCTCGGATAATAGCATCTTGGGGAAGCTCGCCTAAATCCATTCCGCCGCCGGGCAAAACCCAAACGGGAACATCGCGGCGCTTGATGAGAAGGACATGGGTTCTTTCAGGATTGAAAAGGACGCCAACTACGCTAGAGGCATTCGAGGTTTGCATGTTCTGTAGATTACTCCTTTTATTTGCTTTTATCAATCTAGTATCTTGCTACAAAAATCATTTTTACGTAAGTGTTGAATCGATCGATCGCAATTTTTTAGCCAGCAGCCACATCAAAAGTCCCGATCCTCGCCAAGACGATCCCCCAATTGGTGAGCGCCTTCTCGTCAGCTGGCAATTTCCTAAAAGCATCTTTGAAAAAGATCTCGATCTTCTCGTAATCATCCGATTTTGGGACGATACCCAAAAAATCTTTCATCAGCCCATCTTAAAAAAGCGAGGCTTTACCACTTTTTTCTTTCCGAAAGAAAAAGATAAGGATACTCGCATTCTAACCTACCGGGTCCAAGCGATCTCCAAACAAGGTGAAATCGTAGGCCATTGGGATCACCAATTCTGGACCAAACTCATTAGGGTAGGGAATTGAGCTTTGCAGAAATTTCATGAAGCTGCCGCTTCGTTTGATCCAAATTTTGCTGCATTTTTTCGACGACTTCTTTGGGAGCTTTCGTAGTAAATTCCTTATTGAGGAGCTTGCCCTCAGTTGCAGCTTGCATCTTTTCTAACTTTTCTCTCTCTTTTTCCAGCCTTGTCTTTTCTTTTGCTTTGAAAGATTCAGGAATTGGAATGGTGACTTTGAGTTTGCCCCAAAGAGCACTCGCTCCAAAACCTATGGTCTCTTTTTCCATGAGAATGCTTTTGGTCGGCGTTAGGGCAAGGACAATCTTTTGATGCTCCTCTTTAAGTTTACCGGATAGATAAAGATCGGTTTTTTCCGGCGGCGGAATTTGCATCTCTGTCCGAATATTTCGGATAATTCTGATGAGCTCAAGGATCTCTTGGAACTCTTTTTCGATAACAGGTGATGGATTTTCTATTTTTTTAGGGTAAGGGGCATTGATGCATGCAGGGGAGTTTAAAGCTTGAACTACATCTTGAAAATAAGGCTCATCGATTTTAGGCAAATTAGGAAATGCAACTTTAAGGCGGGAAAAGAGCTCTTCAGTAATAAATGGGGTAATAGGGTGAAGAAGCCGGATTGCATTGAGAAGTAGAACAACCAAAATTTTTTGCTTATTTACTCTTTGCTCTTTTGTCCCCACTTTTCCAAAAAGTGTTGGTTTTGCAGTCTCCACATAAATGGAGCAAAAATCATTCCAGAAAAATTCATAGGAAGAGGAGGCAGCTTTATCAAAAGCATATTCGTTTAAAGACTTGGCTATGGTTTCAATGGTCCGATTCAAAACGGAAAGGATCCATCGATCCTCTAATGTGAAAAGATTTGGATCTAGGCCATCCGTAATTTTTAAATCTTCAAGATTCATGAAGACAAAACGGGCGCCATTCCAAATCTTATTGGCAAAGTTTTTGTATTCTTCAAAGCGCCTTTTATCCAGATCAATTTGCCTGGCCTGGGTGACGCTGGAACAAAGGGCAAATCGTAGAGCATCGGTACCATAAATATCGATGATTTCTAATGGATCAATGATGTTGCCTTTTGTCTTCGACATCTTTTCCCATTTAGATTCCACATCTTTTGCATGAGGCTCCCCAAGATCATATTTTGCCTTTTCTTCTCCAAAAATGTAGCTTGTCGATCCATCAGGATTTTTCTTCCAATACGATTTTCCATAGATCAGCCCATGGAGAAATGTCTCATGGAATGGGGGAGCATCCATGAAATATTCTCCCATCAAAATCATCCGAGCTACCCAGAAAAAGAGAATATCATGTCCTGTGACAAGTACCGATGTAGGATAGAATTTTTTGAGTAAATCAGTGTTATCCGGCCAGCCAAGAGTGCTAAATGGCCAAAGCGCCGATGAAAACCAGGTATCTAAAACATCGGGGTCTTGTTTCCAATTTTTATCAGCTTTGGGAGGATTTCCTTCACCCTCATAACATACAATTTCCCCATTTGGCCCATACCAAATAGGAATTCGATGCCCCCACCAAAGCTGGCGGGAGATGCACCAATCGCGTAAATTTTCAATCCAATGAAAATAGGTCTCTTCCCAATGAGGCGGAATCAGCTTCACCCTTTTTTCTCGGACAGCTGTTAGGAGCTTCTCCTTAAAATGGCTCATTTTGACAAACCATTGTTTGGAAAGATATGGCTGGATCACCGCTTTGGATCGATATGAGACGCCAACGCGAAGAAGATAGGGATCTACTTTTACTAAAAACCCTTGGGTTTTCAAATCATGAACAACTGCTATCCTTGCCTCTTCTGCGCTAAGGCCTTGGTATTTTCCTCCCTTTTCATTGATCTTTGCATCGGGAGTTAAAATATTGATCATCGGAAGATTGTGCCTTTGACCCATTTCAAAATCGTTAAAATCATGCGCAGGAGTGATTTTTACTGCTCCTGTTCCAAATTCGGGATCGACAAATGGATCGGAAATGATCGGAATTTCTCGGTCCGTTAAGGGGAGTCTGACTTTTTTTCCAATCAATGATTGATACCGCTTATCTTTTGGATGGACAGCAACGGCAGTATCTCCCAGCATGGTTTCCGGACGGGTTGTCGCCACAACCAAATCCCCATAGCGGATATGCCAAAGAAAAGAGGGGCGCTCTTCATGCTCCACTTCATCATCGGAGAGGGCAGTGCCCGCTACGGGATCCCAATTGACAAGATAATCGCCCCGATAAATGAGGCCATCATCGAACATTTTTTTAAATGCCGTCCTCACCGCCCGATTATTCCCATCATCCATTGTAAATCGGAGCCGGTCCCAATCACAGGAGCAGCCAAGTTTTCTGAGCTGACTTAAAATTTGGCCTTCACATTTCTCTTTCCACGCCCAAACTTCTTTCAAAAACTCTTCTCTTCCAAAATCTGACCTCCGCTTTCCCGTTTGGACATAGAGATTTCTTTCAACAACCGTTTGTGTTGCAATCCCCGCGTGGTCGGTACCCGGAATCCACAGGGCCTCAAATCCCTCCATCCGTTTCCAACGAATTAATAGATCTTGAATCGTTTCCACAAGTGCATGACCCATATGAAGACTGCCGGTCACATTAGGAGGAGGAATCACAATGCAAAACGGTTTCTTTTTAGACGCCGCATCGGCCCCAAAAAAGCCCCCTTTTTCCCAAAAAGAGTACCATTTTTCTTCAACAATCTTAGGATCGTAGGCAGAGGGAATTGAACTCATTGAAAAATGTTACTTCAAAGCAAAATAAAACCAAAGAGCTGTGAGAAGAACCCCATCAATGGGGGCTCCGCTTTGAATCCTCTTTTTGAGCTCTTCATCTGTAAGAAGCTCTGTTTCAATGAATTCAAAAGGCTCTAGTTGTGGCTCGTCTTTTTTGAGAGCATTTTTGGCGAAAAGATAATAAATTTTTTGGTTGAGAAGGGCAGGGGATGGATAGGAGGCACCAAGAAGGATGATTTCATCTGATACGTAGCCGGTCTCTTCAAAAAATTCTCTTTTGCCACCGGTTATTGGATCTTCATTTGGCTCTAATCCGCCGCCTGGGCATCCTAGAAGGATCTCTCCCGTTGCATGGCGGTATTCCCGATTTAAAATCCAGTGTCCTTCTGTATCTTGCGCAAGAATGACGGTCGCATCTTTACAAAGAAGAAGAGTAGAGGGTTGGAAAAGGCCATTTTCCTCTTCCAAAAGATCTTCTTTTACCGTCACATAGCCTTGATGCAAAAATCTTGAAGATTTGACTTTAGGCAGGTTTTTCATAGGACACTTTCTTTCCGACTGCTCGATAAAAAAGATCAAGCTGCCGATTTAATTCCTTTTTTTCCCAGGGAAAGGCTTTTTCAATCCATCCCTTTTTTTCTTGAATGCGCCCAATGAGCCTATAGCAAGGAAGAGCAGGTGTTGGTGGATAAGGAGTATCGAGAACTGCTGCAAAAAAAGCACCTGCAATTTTTGGCCCCTCTTGTAAATGCATCAAAGTTCCAAAAGGAAAATAAAGAGGCGAGCTTTCTTGCGTGAGCGTAGAAGTCGGGTATTTCACGAAAAGATGTTTTGCAGCTTTTAAATCCTTTTTTAAGAGCCTTCGCCACACTTCTAAGGCTTCAAAGCTAAGAAGATAGAGCTTTGGAAGTTTGGAAGAGGAGAGCATTTTATACCCTTTTTCCACTTCGGCCAAATTGCCATTTTGCAAAAATGCGCGCATTTGATAATGGAGCGTCCGATATTCCCACTTTTGTTTGGGTTTTATTGGCTCAGTTTGATCAAACATTGCTTTAATGGATGCAATGCGGGGATAGGGAAGATTTAAATATTTTTGGACAGCGTCTAGCTCGGAGAGCTCGATCATCGCAAAAATTGCATTTGCAAGGAGGATTTCATTGACGAGGGGCTCTTTCAAAAGGCCCTCCGCAATTTCTGCAAGGATTTGGGGAAGACCTAGCCAAAAGGCAAGTTGGATGGCCATATTGGTGAGGTCTTTCGACTCTTCAATAAAAAGAAGAGGCTCCCAATTTTTTTGCAGGCTGTCTAAAAGAGCCCGCGTATCGGGGTTTTCGAGAAGATCGGGAATATGGCGAAGTGCAAGTAAGATGATTCGGTAGGCAGCTTCTCGATTATTTAAAGAGCTTTCATGCATTCGGTAAATGACGTGCTCTTTGAGCATTTGGAGTTTGGGATGTTTTGGGAATTTTCTTAAGGCAAGCTCTAAACATTTTGCCTCTTCTTCCTCCTCGCCCAGCGCTTCATAAACAAAGGATTTTCCAAGATATTCAAGAGGGGCAAAAGGTGTCCGATAGAGTTTTTCAAATTCCTTCAACGCCAAATAAATAAACTCTTCCGATTTTGAAGTTTTCCCTTTTTCCAAAAGAGTAAGGCCTGCTCGAAAAAGGGCCTCCCTTCCTTCTGCTCTTCCGGGAAAAGACCTTCCGATTCTTCGATATTCGCGAAGCGCCAAATCGTAGAGCTTATGGCTTAAAAACGCATTGGGAACGCTTAGACAGCTTACGGTTAAATTGTTGCTCCCATCATAAAAAGACCAGTTCTTCAATTGAAAATCGCTATCTCTTTGCAAAAGTCCCACATGCATTCCGGCTAATGGAAGATGGGATACGAGCTCAACTTTAAGTTTTCCATTCAAATAAAACTTCAAATGCTCTTCATTTTTTTCAATGCGGATTTCGTGCTCTTCATTTGGCTTTAAAAAGGTCTCTTTGGCTTCCATGACTTGGACATTATTGCGAAAAAGCCGAACCGTTGGATCTTTTTGCGAGCCGAGCCAAATGCAATATCCTTCTTCCAGCCTGACATTGTCTTCCGGAATGCTGAAAAGAAATCCAATTCCTTTTCCGCTTGGGCCCAGAGTGACTTTTGCATCCATCCGGATATTTTTAGGAAATGAGTGGCGGGAAATAGCAAGCGCTGCCCATTCGGTTACATCTAAAGATCTAGTGATTGCAATGTGTTTAGCAAGGAGGATATTTTCTTGAAATTGCCAGTCCTCTTTTTTTGCCAAATCAAGATCGCCCAGATAAATCCAATCAGGGCGCCCCTCAATATAGTTTTTCACATCGGCAATCAGCGCTTCGACTGTTTTGTAACGCTTCTTGGGGTCTTTTGCTAAGCTTTTTTTTGCAATTCTGGAAAGACCGTCGGGAATATCGCGATAAGGGGCCATTTCCATTGGATCAATGAGCTCTTCCTTGGCTAAATTTTTCCTAAATGCTGCAATCGTTTTTCTTTGGAAAGGGAGTTGCAAAGTGAGCAGTTGATAAAGAATGACGCCCAAAGCATAGATATCGGTTTGCACGGATGAGGCGTTTTTTCCGGTGAGCCTTTCCGGAGGCATGTAGGCAAGAGTGCCTGTGATTTTGCCGGGCCGAGTGAGATCACTTTTAGGAGGCTCTTGCAAAGGGAGATCTTCCTCTTGGATTTTATCGATGAAATCGGCAATTCCCCAATCGACAATCATCACCTCTCCATATTTTCCGACGATGATGTTTTCAGGTTTTAAATCTCGATGTAAAATTCCTTTTGAATGGGTATAGGCTATTGCCTCGCAGATTTGCAAATATAGCCTGGCTATTGAGGGAATGGATCTCCCAATCGGATGGAGGATTTCTCCCTCTTTTTCCTGGGCTTTTGTCTCACGCAAAATCTGCCGGATCGTCTCCCCCTCCACATAGGGCATGGTGTAATAAATTTCAGGGGGCGTGTGTTCGATCGTAAGGATCGGAATAATGGATGGGTGGGTTAATGAGCTGGCCACCTTTGCCTCGCGCAAAAACCTCGTTTGGATCGTTTTATTCGCCCTTAAATCGGGCCGAATCCGTTTTAGGGCAATCGATCTCCCACAGGTCGGATCGGAGACCAAAAAGACCTCCCCCATCCCTCCTCTTCCAAGGCTCTTTAGGGTCTGGTAAGGCCCGATTTTATTAGGCAGTTCGACTTTTTTATCGTCCATCGAGAAATGTAATCTCAAAAAGCTTAAATTTTTGCAAGAGAGAAAGAGGGAATGATTGCTTTTAAAAATTTCTTGATAAAGCCAAAGGTTCTTCCATCTCCATCGAGATGAGGATTATATTCCACAAGCTCCCAGGCTATAGGCGGCCTTTCTTCAAAAGTAGGAAGAAAGTTTAAAAATTCATTTTCGTCGATTCCCCCATGCACCGGCGTGCCGACTGCCTGAACAAAACCCGGATCGATGCTGTCTAGATCAAAGCTAATCCCATAAGATGCCGTATCAAGGGTTACAATCTCAATTGCTTCTTTTAAAACGGCGCTAAGTCCTCGATCCCGGACTTCTTCCATGAAAAAGATCCTGATATTGAGGCTTTTTAAAAGCTCCAGTTCCCCTTTTTCATAGCTTCGAATTCCAACAAGAGCCACATTTTTGGGCTGCACTTTGGGATAAGGATCGGAGATCCGAGTGAGCCTTTTGTCTCCAAAGCCTAGCAAGGCTGCAAGTGGCATCCCGTGGATATTTCCAGATGGTGTTGTATGCGGGGTATGGGCATCCATGTGGGCATCGATCCAAAGAAGCCCTATATCGCCTTTTTGCCGACTGGCTGCGGCAATTCCGGACCACATGCCAATGGCAGAGGAATGATCGCCCCCAATGCCTAAAAAAGGGCTCTCTTTGACAAGAAGCTCAGCTTCTTTTGCATATTGTTGGTTGAGCTTTGCCAAGGTTTCATAATCATCTTCCCACTTTTGAGGTTGCTCAATGAGCGCCCGCCAATCGAGGTCCAATTTTTTTTTCAAAACGATCGGCCCTTCCTTTGAACCAGTAAAGTTGCCCCCAATCTCAGATGCAATACCAATTGTTGGAATCATTAGAATTTAAAAAATAATTTTAGCCATTGGATAATGAAAATAGATAAGGCTAAAAAGCCCGCAACAATTAAAGCGATCTTGCCGCCCGGCACTCGGTATTCGTGGCTCAAGTTTTTTCGATATCTTCCTATCCAAACCATCGCAATAGGGATGAGTCCTGAGAGCATGGCATCACCAAATCCTCCGCTTAAATCTAAAAAGTCAATAAGAGCCCTTGGGAAAAAGATGCTCAAAATCAAAGAGGGAAAGAGCGATAACAAGATAGTGAAATTTTTTTGAGCTTTTTTGGCAAGATCCCGGACAAAGTCAAAAAGAGCTAAAGAGAGGCCAAAATAAGATGTTACAAGGGCAAGAAACACAAAAAGATCGATGAGAAAATGGATTTTAGGAAAATGGACTCTTATTGGATCTGCAATGAGATTTCCCTCAATAAATGCCTCATTAAGCTTTTCAAAAGGGACTATTCCATGAATGAGAAAAATCCAAAAAAGATAAATCAAAAAGGGAAATGTTGTTCCAAGAATCACTGCTTTTTTCAGCTCTTTGGCATTATAGTTCAAATAAGAGCAAACGGTTGGAACGACCATTTGATAGCTAAAGGCAACGAGGATTAAGGGAAAGGAACTTGCCCCCATGCGCCAGTTTGCATGAAAGTTAAAATGACTTAAATTTACTTTTGGCATCCCCAAAGAAATCATTAGGAGATAGATGAGTCCCAAGCCCAAGGTAAACCAAAGATTGAGCTTTCCAATAAAGGCAGTCCCTAAATAGACCAAAGATCCAAAAACAAGAGTAAAAAGGATGCAACTGCCACCATACTCCACCGTTCCTTGGAGCCACTCTCCAATTAAAAGAGCTCCGCCTGATGTATAGGCAACTAAAGAAGAAATGGTTATGAAAAGGTATACGGAAAGGCTTAAAATTTTGCCGGGAGTCCCCAATAAAAATTTGGCCATGGAGGAAAAATGGGTATTATTTTTCAGCCAAAGGGTTGTTTCTACAAGAAGAAGGCCTGTAAAGGTCATAAAAAGCCAGCTGATCGATAGGACCCCAAAGGAAATCCAAAACCCGGCGGTCGCCGTTTGCAGCGGCATTGCGAGCATTCCTCCGCCAATGCAAGTGGTTGAAAGTAGAAAGGCTCCTTTAAGATAAGTAGGGACAAAAGCCTTTTTTGTATCTACCAAAATACTCATAGCAAATGAGTATATATTGTATTGAAAAACCCTGTACAGATAAAATTATTGCATGAGTGCAAAAAAAAATATTTTAACGGGCGATCGCCCGACAGGTAAACTCCATTTGGGCCACTACGCAGGCTCTCTTGCCGCCCGAATCAAGCTGCAAGAAACCCATCGTCAGTTTGTGATGATTGCCGATGTCCAAGCACTAACGGACAATGCAGGCCAGCCCCAAATGGTACGGGAAAATGTCTTGGAGGTGATGCTCGATTATCTAGCTGTTGGGATCGATCCAAATAAGACAACGATTTTTATCCAATCTCTCATTCCTGCTCTTTTTGAGCTTACCCAATATTATCTCAATCTCGTTACCTGGAATCGCCTTAAGCAC
>CAZXLK010000059.1:0-5351 GCA_964641775.1 uncultured bacterium
TGATCATCAAGCTCAAAAAACTGCCATCGAGTTTTTTAAAAGTTGGGCAAAAGCGGCAAATTCCAAGTGAAAAAACGCTCGATCTTCCTGTGTTAAGGGAATCACTAGAATATTATGTCATGAAAGTAGGGGATAATCCCTGGTCTATTGCCATGAAGCATCACATAAAAGTAGATGAGCTTTTAAAACTCAATGGCTTAAATGAAAAATCTGCACGGAAACTGAAGCCGGGAGATAGGCTAAGGATTAAATAGTAGTGTTATCTAGAGCTTCGCTTTTTTTGATTATTCCCGTCGCGATTTTATTTTCTTTTGGAATTTTAATGATTTTCAATACAACTGCAGCTCAAATCATTGATAAATCCTTAGATATCAATACGCATAAAATGCTTCTTCGACAGCTTTTTTATGCAAGTTTTGGAACGCTTTTAGGCAGTTTCATTTACCAAATAGGGTATGAGAGGATTATTCAAAAAAGTAGTTTTGCTCTTGGCTTAGGGACTTTTCTTCTGGTCATCCTTTTTATTCCCGGAATTGGTCAAACAGTCAATGGGGCAACAAGATGGATCGGCATTGGCGGCTTTACCTTTCAGCCCTCTGAATGCATCAAAGTTTTCCTCCCTGCAGTTTTTATCCATTGGGCATCAAAACAAAGCACCATTGCATTTCGCCCTTTTTGCAAAATGGTATCCATTTTACTGATTCCTGTTGTCCTCATCTTTTTCCAGCCGGACAATGGGACTATTGTGATTATTCTTTCTACATTTCTTGTTTTATTTTGGCTCTCAAAAGTGAAATGGCATTATTGGGCTCTTCCTACCTGCATCGTTTTTATGGTGGGGGCAGCAGCTGCCTATCAAATGCCCCATGTGCGAAGTAGAATCCATGTCTATTTGCATCCTGAGCTTGATTTGAAAGGAAAAGGGCATCAGCCCCATCAATCAAAAATTGCTGCCGGCTCCGGCGGATTAATTGGGCGGGGGCTAGGAGAGAGTCTTCAAAAGCTCAATTATCTTCCTGAGGCAAGAAATGACTATATCGCGGCAATTTTTGCAGAAGAGATGGGGTTTGTTGGAATTTTGGGTATGATTGCTCTCTATATGATTTTTGCTTTTGCAGGCTTTTTTGTAAGTGTCCGCGCACGCGATTTTGAAGGCTTTCTTTTTGCAGCATCACTCACTTTTTTAATCGCAATTCAAGCATTTTTAAATCTGGGAGTTGTATCGGGGCTTTTGCCGAGTAAAGGGATGACGCTCCCTTTTTTCTCTCAAGGAGGAACTTCTTTGATCGTCAATATTGCTGCTCTATTTTTACTCTTAGACATTGCAAGAAAAGCAAAGCTTGAGGTGGTAGAGCTGTGAAGAAAATTCTCATTGCAGCAGGAGGTACGGGAGGACATCTTTTTCCCGCTCAGCAGCTTGCAAAAAAATTAGAAGGGGAATATGAGCTCTTTTTTGCAGGCCATGGCCTGAAAGACTCCCCTTTTTTTGAAAAGAAAAACTTTTATGAAATCACAGCTCATCCCTTAAAAAAAGGATTCATAGCAGCTACTTGGAAAGGGTTTTTAGAAGCGAGGAAATTGCTTTTGAACTATCAGCCTGATTTGGTTGTAGGATTTGGAAGTTTTCATACTTTTCCCATTCTAATGGCCGCAACAATCTATCGAAAAAAAATTCTTCTTTTTGAAGCGAATGCAAGTCTTGGCAAAGTGAACCGGTTATTTCAAATGCTTGGGGCAAAAGTGGCTGTGCAATTTCCCATAAAAAATGGAATTTTGGTGAAATGGCTTCCTTGGGGTTAAAAAAAACTCTTTTAGTTTTTGGGGGCTCTCAAGGAGCATCTTTTCTCAACGAGATTGCGTCATTTGTTGTCCAGAAGCTTTCCTGGAAGGCAATCCATCTGACTGGGCCAAAAGATGAAGAAAAAGTGAAGGATGCTTACATAAAATTGGGAGTTGAGGCTCAGGTGAAAGCATTTGAAAAGAATATGCATTCAGCCTACATGGCGGCAGATGTAGTCCTTTGCAGAAGCGGCGCCTCGACTATTGCAGAGCTGATCCATTATGAGCTCCCTGCGGTGCTGATTCCTTATCCACATGCCGGACATCATCAAAGAAAAAATGGAGATTTTTTGGCAAAGCATACTCCGGGAATAAAGGTCATTTTACAAGGGCAAGCAACTGTTGAAAGAATTGTTGAAGAAATCGAGGCAGTAAAACTGATGAAAATGAATGCAAGCCACTTAAAAAAAGATCCAAGATCAGATATCATCGATGTCATTCGGGGTATGTTAACGTGATGAAATACCATTTTATTGGTCTTGGTGGAATTGGGATGAGCGGGATCGCAAGGATTTTAATGCAAAAAGGGGCTGCTGTTCAAGGAAGCGATGCGGCAGAAAGCCTGCTTTTGCAAGAGCTATCTAGAGAAGGTGCAAAAATTGGGGGGAGCCTAGAAAAGGGACAAACCGTAGTTTATAGCAGCGCGATCGGAGATTGCCATGAGGAGCTAAAAAGAGCAAAAGAGCTCAATTTGCCTATCTTGCATAGATCGGATCTTTTAGATCAGCTTCTTCGGGAAAAAAAACCTCTTCTTGTTACAGGCACACATGGCAAAACCACGACAAGTGCACTACTAGCTTGGACACTTTTTGATGCAGGGCAAGACCCTTCATTTGCATTAGGCGGCACCCTTTCTTCTCTCAATACAAATGGCAAGGCGGGAAAGGGCCCTTTTTTTGTTGCAGAGGCAGATGAGAGCGATGGCTCATTTTTAAAAACGGCTCCGTTTGGAGCGATTGTTACCAATCTTAACAACGATCATATGGATTACTGGAAAACGGAAGCTCATCTTGATCAAGGTATGAACAAATTTTTTCAGCAAATTGAAAATGAAAAACTTACTCTTTGGTGCAAAGATGACAAAAGGCTGGAAAAAATTGGCAGAGGGGTTTCTTTTGGATTTTCCAAATCAGCTGATCTTGTAATTGAAAGATTTCAGGAAAAAGAGAGAGGGATCCAATTTGATGTTACATTTCAGGGAGTCCATTATCCTGAAATTCAACTTCCGTTATTTGGCCTCCATAATGCACTCAATGGAGCTGCAGTTTTTGGTCTTTCATTGCAATTGGGACTGGGTGATGCCGCCATTCGCAAGGCATTTAAAAATTTTCCAGGAGTGAAAAGAAGATTAGAGTTCAGGGGGGAAGCTCGCAAGGTAAAAATCTATGATGACTATGGACATCATCCGGTAGAAATTAGAGCCACTTTAAAAGCTATCAGGAGCCTTGCCAAAGAAAGAAGAGTAGTTGTTGTATTCCAGCCGCATCGCTATAGCCGTGTAAGAGATTTCATGGAAGATTTTTTAATCTCTTTTTCCGATGCAGATCTGGTTGTTCTTACTGATATTTATAGTGCGGGCGAAGAGCCTATTGTTGGTATTACAACAGCTAGTTTTTACACCCGAATGAAAGAGGTTTTTGGAAAAAAACTTCATTTTTTCCCAAGACAGCATCTAGAGTCCGGAGTGGTTGAGATCTTAAAGCCCCTCGATGTTGTTGTCACAATGGGCGCAGGCGATGTGACAGATGCCGCAGGGCCGATTTTAGAGAAATGGAGAGAAAAGGGAGGCTCTTTAAAAGTAGCGCTTCTTTTTGGCGGAAAGTCACAAGAGCATGAAATATCAGTTTTATCTGCGAAGACGATTTTGAATGCAATGGACAAAAATGTCTACGATGTAAAAACTTTTCTCTTATCTATTGAGGGGAAATGGGAAGAGTCTATAGAGAGACTTAATGAATTTGATGTCTGCATCCCTATTTTTCATGGACCTAAGGGAGAAGATGGGATGATCCAAGGTTTTCTTGAGACGCTCCAAATCCCTTATGTTGGATGTGATTATGCCTCTTCTGCAGTTTGTATGCATAAGGGATGGACCAAAAATATTGCCCTCATGCACGGAATTCCTACTGCGCCCTTTTTAGAGGTTCAGATTTCGGAATACAGGGAAAATCCTGATCCTATTTTAGAAAAAGCGGAGGAATTTTCTTTTCCTTTGTGGATCAAACCTGTCCATCTTGGCTCTAGCATCGGTGTTGGATGTGCAAAAGATGCAGCCGAGATGAAAGATCTTATTGAGAAGGCCTTTCATCTGGATGATTCCATTTTAATTGAAAAGCATATTGATGGAAGACAAATTGAATTTGGGATCATCGGCAATCATTTTTTAAGGGTAGGGCCTCTTTGCGAGATTTTAAATGAAGGATCTTTTGTCGACTACCTTGGAAAATATGGAGATACTGCGTATCGATATGCAATTCCTGCCATTTTAAGCAAAATAGAGACCGATCTTGGGATCGATCTAGCAAAAAAAACCTATAGGGCAATGAGATGTTCGGGACTTGCCCGGATCGACTTTTTTATCGATCATGAGGGGCATTTTTGGCTGAATGAGATCAATCCTATGCCGGGTTGTACCGATACATCGGCATTTCCAAAAATCTGGGAGCGGGAAGGAAAATCGATGGGAGATATCACGGATGAGCTGATTGCGACGGCAATGGAGAGGGCAAGAAGATAATGCGAAAAGCTCTTCTCATAGGGTCATTTGCTTTTTGCTTGAGTTTCATTATTGGTGGGTACTGGGCATTTTCCAAATATCAAGAAAAAAGAATTTTGGATGAGTCGTATCAAATTTTAAAGATCGTTCAGACAGGACCTGAAAAAGAGGCTCTTAAAACTACTTACCTTGCTGAGATTTTAGGGCTTAGTGTCAATCATCCAACTCCAATCTTTTCATTTGATTGCAAAGAGGGGGAAAAAAAGCTTCTCGCATCTCCTGTGATCCAATCTGCAAAAATCAAAAAGTTTCATCCCAGCACTCTTTATATTGATTATGAAGTGAGAAAACCCATAGCGATCCTCACAGATTACAAAAATATTGCCATCGATACAGAGGG
The DNA here is from genome assembly GCA_964641775.1 of uncultured bacterium. Taxonomy (GTDB): domain Bacteria; phylum Chlamydiota; class Chlamydiia; order Chlamydiales; family SM23-39; genus CAIPFQ01. The sequence goes on from CAZXLK010000059.1 coordinate 4,956, forward strand.
TTATTTATTTCCCCTTGCTCCTTTTTTTGCACCGAAACAAATTCCTCAAGTCTATCTTGGCCAGCCAATATTTGATGGAGAATGGTCTCATCCCATTCAAAATCCTTATTGGGATCTTGCCTTGGATGTGCTCCATTTTTTGAAAGATGTTTCCTGGAAAGAGGGCTTCCGTTTGAAAAGACTTGATGTCTCAAACGCCTTTCACGGTAGTCTTGGTCAAAGAGAAATCGTCCTTTTTACAGAGGAAAATCTAACCTTTAGAGATAAAAAAGGGGCCAATTCATGGATCATCCCAAAGATTTTAAGAGTTGCTCCCAAAGATTATGCGGGGCAGCTCACGAATTTTTTCGTTTTACGAAAAACCATGGAAGAAGATTATAAGCGGCAACTCTGCAG
>CAZXLK010000059.1:5451-8981 GCA_964641775.1 uncultured bacterium
ATTTTTTCGTTTTACGAAAAACCATGGAAGAAGATTATAAGCGGCAACTCTGCAGTTTATCGAAAGAGACTAAAATCAACTCGCGCATCATCGATCTTCGGATTCCACAGCTAGCGTTTGTTCAAACTCAGGATTAAGACATCATCGTAAGCAAGTAGAATAATAGCAAGATTTTCTTGACGAAAATAGAAAAAATGGAAGATTCTTACGACTTTAATGGATTCATTATGGACACGTATCAGACTGATTGGTTGCTAGTGATCATTGCTGCATTGCTCAATGTGGGGATTAGCGCTGCATGGTATTCAAAATGGCTTTTTGGGCCTAATTGGCTAAAGCTTACAAAAGTAAAAGAAACAGCAATTTCGAAGATGGCTTTCATCTGGAGTTTTGTGATTTCGCTCATTATTGCCTATTGTATCTCCTTTTTTGAAATACATATTGGAATCACGAATGTCACGGATGGAATGCTGCTTGGCTTTTTAATTTGGCTAGGCTTTGTAGCAACAACAGAGATTACCCAGGTGATTTGGGGATTGAAGCCTTTTAAGCTTTTTGTTATCAATAGCGGCTGTAAGATCCTCTCTTTCTTAGTCATGAGTGGTATCATTGCCGCTTGACAACCATATTTTAGCAAGGTACATAAGAATATAGACAAGGTAAATACATGTCCCCCACACATACTCTCGTGAGGCCGCAAAAGCTTTTGATTCTCACTTCATCGGGCGGCGGAGGCTTGATTCAGGCAGCCAAGGCAAAAGAGCAGGAAATACTGGCTAAAGATCCAACCATTCAGGTCATTAGAAAAGATGTGATCAAAGATTGGATGGGAAGTGCTTTAGGAAAATTGATTTCCCAATTGTGGAATGGGGCGCAGATAACAGGCAATGTTGCAAGATTGCAATTTGTACTCTCTCAGCAGCGGTTCTTTGATTATCTTGCTTGGCCCTATTTTTTCGTCCGCGCGCTGATCACTTTTTTTCGAGAAGAGATGGATTTAGTCATCGATACGCAGGTTCTAGGCACTTCGGCAATGTTGAAGGCATTAAGAATTTATAACGCTAAGAGAAATAAGCATGTCGTTTTGCAAAAAGTTGTGGTCGATCTACCCACAAAAGATGCAACCCATTTTTTTCGTCCAATCAGACGGCTTAGCAAAAAAGATCGCCCCTTTTTAAAACTGATTACGATTCCCCCTCTTTTAGAAGAGGGTCAAACTGCAGAAGATTTTTGGCAAACCAATTGCCGCCTTTCTGAAAAAGATGTTCACTGTGGCGATATCTATGTAAGGCAATCTTTTAGAAAATTCCAACATCGAAAAGAAAGGGAAGAGGATTTTCATTTATTTCTTCGATTTAAAAATGAAGAAGAGCTTGAGCTCATGCAAAAGTCATTGAGCGTGGGTTCTTTACAAGGGAAAGTCCAAGGTGATGAGATCCATTTTACGATCAAAGGCGCCGATAGGCTGATCACGATTCTTTTAGGCTCTCAGCCCTCAAATGAAGCGACGTTCAATTACGTAAAAGGATTTATTGATCTTGGGATGGTGGGGCATGGGGTAAATTCCCGTTGTCACATTTTTGTTTTTTGTTCTGAGCATTTACCGCATAGAGAGTCCCTTCTTCGAAGAGTGGCAGATTATGTGAGTGGATGCGAAAATTATCCAAAGCATTTTACTGTGGTTCCTTTCTCTTTTCAAAGCGATGATTGCATCGCGCCGCTTTTTTATCGCAGCGATTTAACCTGTACCCGCTCAGGCGGGCAAACAGCGATGGAGCTGATGTGCGTAAATCCGGGGGAGACCTGGATCCATTCTGAAGCAAAAAAGGATGATGAGGAAAGATTTACGTTGGAAGAGCTCTTAAAAGGAATTCCCGGATGGGAAGCTGCAAATGCCCTTTATCTTAAAAAGGTTTGCCATTCAAAAATTGTCACTCCGGAAACTTTTCATCCTCTTGCGCTGCAGTTTTTTGAAGCAAATAAAGAAAGAACTGAGCCCGCTCCCGACCTGCAATCAATGGCATAATTTGAGACCGTTGCATAACTCCATTCGGGCCCAAATCCGCGCTTTCTTTGCCGGTTTGGTTTTTCGCAAATCGCCTATACTTATTTGCATATGGTCGATTTCCGAAAAACCAAACCGGCTTTGAAATCATCGAATTTGTGCAACGAAGCGAGTTATGCAACGGTCTCATTTTAATAAAAAGCGGACAAGCCCATCCCAATCACTTTTATCAAAGAAATGTTGGATACTTTTTTTAGATACACCAACTCTTTGAGCAAAGGGTTCGATGTTTTTTTCCAGTTTTCCTTTCTCTTTTTCTCGGGTTAAATTACCCCCGAGCCCTCCCATGAAACTGGGTTTTTTGAAAAAGTCATCCATAATATTTCTGGTGCAAGCTTTATTATATTCTGAACTGATCGCAATTTCTAGAAACATAAGAGGATGGATATGTTGGATTCTGGCGCCGATCCCTTTGAGATACGTCTGATTAAAGAGAAGCTCCAGTTTGCTTTCGCTGCCCACAGTTGTGACGATTTCAATGACGTTGTTGCGATCCTCTTCAGAGCAAGGGAGCTCATGATAGGGCACATCTTTCCCGGGATCGGAGGGTAGCTTTATGATTCCGGATATGATGTTTGGTAAATGGCAGTGAAATGACGGAGGGGGTAAGTCTAACATGGTACACCTTCAAAACTCTTAACGATATCTAAATGTTAAATTTTTTTAAAATCCTTTTTCTGTTATTCTGCTAAATGTCTATGGATTTCCGGATTCGTTTTTTTGTTATTTTTTTAGTTGTTTGTCTAAGTATCCCGGCAGGGATGAAGCGGCTCACCTACGGTTTTAAATTAACCAAATTAAAGCTCGATTCTTCCCAAGAGATCACTTTTACTAAAGTCCCGGATGAGGTGCAAGAGATTTTGTCTCAAAAATTTTACTTCATGGCAAGAGGCACGCAATCCTTTGCCTTTGTATCGGGCGATGATCAATACGTGTTAAAACTATTTCGCTTCGATCGGAAAAATGCACATGCCCATAGCTCATTATTTGAAGCCTTTCAATTGGCAGAAAATGCAAAAGAGATTACAGGAGTGATCTATTTGCACCCTTACCCAAGCAAAGATCATTTTCCCATTCTTCATCTTCGAGGTCCCTTGTGCCAACCTTTTCGCTTGCAACTGAACTCTTATTGTTTTTCTTTGCAAAAAAAAGCAAAACCTTTGAAAGAGACTCTTTTTCAAGCCTATAGAGAGGGAGAGTTATTGCAGAGAATGGATCAGATATTTTCTCTTTTAGAGAGACGGATTGCAAAAAAAATTGGCAATACGGACCCTAGCCTGTGGCGCAATTTTGGATTTTTGGAAAATGAAGCAATCGAAATTGATTTTGGCAATTATCAAATCCGAGAAGATTTTTCGAAGGAGCGTAGAGCTTTTAGCGAATTCAAAAAATTTACAAGACCTCTTAGACGGTGGCTTGCCGAAAATGCCCCTGAATATCTAGATGCATTCAATGCAAAATGGCT
>CAZXLK010000060.1:0-8928 GCA_964641775.1 uncultured bacterium
ACTGTTCCTTTGCATGAGCTTGCCCACGCAATGACGACCAAGTTTTATGGCTATAAAGTCCACCGTTTTGGAGTCGGTTGGTTTTGGATCAGCGCGATTGCTTTTGCCGATACTTCTGATATGTGGCTTGCATCCAAAGGAAAAAGGATCGTTGTCAATCTTGCCGGAGTCTATGTAAATTTCATTGTTGGCGGTATCTTGGCATTTTGTGCTTTGGCCACAACATCTACTCTTTCCGCTTTTTTTTGGCTCTCCGCCCTTGCTAATTACTTGATTGCTTATTACAACTTAGAACCGATCATTGAATTGGATGGATACTACGTTTTGATGGATGCTTTTGATCAATCAAACTTAAGGGCAAAAGCCGCAAAATGGATCATAGAGAGCCGCAAATTTTGTAAAGAAAACATTGCAGAGATCTCCTATTGGATTGCCTGTATCCTATTTATATTTGCCAGCTCCGCTTTAGGTTACTTTTTACAAAATCACGTTTTTGCAGCTTTTTTCCCACAAAATGCCCGCCATTTTTTCTCTTCTTATTTAAGATATGGCCTTAGTATTTTATTCCTAATGCTCTCTTTCTGGAGCGTCTACTCCAAGGCCAAAAAGCTTGTAACGGACTAAATTCCTGTTACGAACCCTTCCGGGTAGACAGGTCCTCCCTTACCAATTTTGAGCTCTCCTTTAAAAAACTTCTCATAAACTCTTAGCCCTTGGGCTGCGGTTTGGATGCAGTAAAAGCAATTGGAGATCCATTCGGAACCGGCGATGGTGCCTGTTTCTTGATTGAGCTGAAAGCGGGAACTGACTTTTTTTCTCCAGTAATCTTCACTTCCAAAAAGAAGGACCGGATTGGCAGGGGCAGAGCCCGTTTTGCGGCGCACTTCTTCTAGGCAATATTCAAAGTCCATTCCGATTCCTCCCGGAAGAAAGATCGGAAGATCGAGATAAAATTCAGCCTGTCTTTCTACGAGGCGATCTATTCGGTAAGTCATTTTGGCATCGATGTAGGGATTTTGCCTCTGTTCATTAATCACGGCGTCTCGGGCCCTGAAATCGACGATATTAGCGCAGGAGAGAATACCAACTTCTTTGGCAACGCGGTTTCCGACTTCCATGGCTCCGGGACCGCCTCCTGTAACAAGAGCTAGGGGAATATCTTTTCCAAGAAGTGGGTGGTTTATATTTTCTCGCATGGCTAAAAGTCCTGTGAGTAAGCCTCTCAGCTCGTTTTCAAAGCTTCCCTTTAGCAAATTGGATCCATAAACTCCTAAAACAGTTGATTTTCTAAACTCTTCGACAAGAGGAATCGGGACAAAAAGGCCGGAGTCTTTTTCCGGTCTTAAGACAAATTGCAAAAGGGATTTGGATAGGGGATCGGCCCAAAAAACAGAAATGCCGAATTTTGCAAGATCTAAAAGCATGGCTCTATCTTCATGAGAGAAAAAACCATCGTGGGAAAGGGATGGATGTTGGAAGTAAATCCTTTTCATGCAATTGGATACGAGATCATTTAATAAAAGCCGCTTTAAAAGAGGTGTTGGGAAATGGCGGCAGAGCAAAATGCCTTGGCTTGAAATCAGCCCGTTTTCAATGGCTTTTAAAAAGGGGAATTGGGGCTGGCTTTCAATATATTTTTCCACCATGAGCGCTTGACGAGATGGGTGGATGAGCCCCGGAAATTCATGTTTGATCGAATCTCTTGTAATCCAGTCATCGGCTGTTAGGGCCTGCATTTGCGTCCCTTTTACGACATAGACAGATGCGAGAAGACTCTCCGGTTTTGGCGCAGTATCAAACGCCTTAAAGACCGCTTCCGGATCTTCTAAAGATGCAATCAGCTGATCGCGATCAGAGAAAAAGACGTGTTCTCTTTCGGGCTCGAGCGTGTAAAACTCGAGGGGAATATCATCAATGATTTGATGGCTATTTCCATAAAGCTCATAAATATCGCCGGAATCCGTTGTGTCGGGCTGGAGAACGGAGGCTGTTGTGTGGTGGTAGCCTTGCGGCAAAAGCGATGGCACAATGCGGGCATAAACGGTTCGAACATGAAGAGGGGCGGTGCGGACTAACAAGATTTGAGTATTTGTGACCATGCGGGGCACTCCCGCATTCCACGAGTGATGCAAATGGAGAAGCTGCCGAGTATGGGACATGTTTTTGCAAAGCGCTTTTGCAAGCGTTGGCAAAAATCCATAAACCGATGGCTCATAGTTTAATACGCCGTCTTTTAGCGATAAAAAAGCAACGGTTCGCCCATCGTTTTTTTCTAAAATCAAATCTTTACTTCCTTCAAGCCCGCCGAGGAGAAGGAGCGGGCGCCCTTTTCGATCGGATCTTGAGATCATCCGAAGAAGATAATCGGGATCGCGAACGCGCCTTCTTTCATCACTTGCAAAAAGTTTTCCTATAAAAGCTCCGATGGGAATAAGCTCGAGCATCGCATTTGCAATCTCGCCATATGCGATCAGCTCCACCTGAATTTTTGCCTTTTGATTTTTTTTGTCGAACTCGTAGGATCTTCCAATTCCCTCCAAACCAATTTGGGCAAGGGTGCTTTTTAAATTAAAAAAAACAAGGCTCGGCTCTATTTCAAAACCGACAAATTTGGGAAAAATCCCATGGATCTCAACCGTGGCCATTTTTCTTTTGCTGTCGATTCTCTCTATTTCAGTGATCCGGCCGTCAGGAGTTACAAGATCGTAAATGTGCGGGTTAAGGTAGATTTCGTTAATAGCCTTTTCCTTTTTCATAACGTCCCATCAGCTCTGTCTCTTGAAGAATGTGTCCTTTCATGGCGCCCTCTACATCACTTTTCGCTACTCCTGCATGAAGATCTAGCATTTGATCAAGAGCATAGAGTTTGAAAAAATAGCGGTGTTCGCGATCGGGAGGACAGGGCCCTGTATATTGATTTTTGCCGCCCGTATTTTTTCCATGGATTCCTTGAGGCGGTTTTCCTTTCTCGATGTTTTGAGTATTTGGCAAAATATTGAAAATGACCCAATGATCATACATTTTATCAGGGCGGACGGAGGCTGGCACATCGGGATCATCCATGATGATGGCGAGGCTTTTGGCACCTTTTGGCACATCGGAAATGACTAAGGGTGGATTGATATTTTTGCCCTCACAGGTATAAGCCGATGGGATGATTCCGCCGTTATCGAAAGCAGGACTCATCAAAAGCATATAACCTCCTCTTGAGTGTAATTCAAATGCAGCATACACTTTTGTAGCTTATGGTCCCAAGAAGTTTTGGCACCCACGACGGCTCTTTCCATGCAGATGAGGTAACTGCTTGCTCACTCCTTTTGCTTTTTGATTTGATTGACCGAGATAAAATCGTCAGATCGCGCGATCCAAAGGTTTTAAAAACTCAGGAATATGTCTGCGATGTAGGAGGGATTTACAATCCAAAGCAAAAGCGGTTTGATCATCACCAAGTTGAATACCAAGGGCCTATGAGCTCTGCCGGTATGATTTTGCTTTATTTGAAAGAAGAGGGAACGATTGATGCTAATTTGTATGATTGGCTGAACAATGTCCTCATATTAGGTGTCGATGCCCATGACAATGGAAAAGCCCATTTAGAGCATGGGGTGACGAGCTTTTCCCAGGTGGTATCGAATTTTTTACCGATCGAATATGAAGTTGCGGACAGCGTCATGCTAAAGGCGTTTTTTGAAGCAGTTGATTTTGTAGTTGGGCATTTGGAAAGGCTGAAAAATAGGTTTGCCTTTACCCAAAAATGCGCCCAGATTGTGAAAAAAGCCATGGATGAAAAGGGGCAGCTACTTCTCTTTGACCATGCAATTCCATGGATCGACAGCTTTTTTGATTTGGGTGGAGAACATCATCCGGCTGAATTTGTCATCATGCCATCGGGAAAACACTGGAAGCTAAGGGGCATTCCACCGAATTTAAGTGAACGGATGAAAGTGAGAAAGCCTTTGCCTATTGCGTGGGCCGGGCTTCAAAATGAAGAGCTAAAAAAGGTTACAGGAATTAAAGGAGCCATTTTTTGCCATAAAGGGCGCTTTATTTCGATCTGGGAGACAAAAGAAGATGCATTGCAAGCCTACCATTTAACAGCGAGAGAATAACGAGAGAATTATGACAATGACCACCGTTTTCGGGAAAATCATTCAAGGGAAATTGCCCTGTAAAAAAGTATTTGAAAATGAAAGGATTTTAGCTATTGAAGACCTTCATCCGGTAGCTCCTGTCCATATTCTCATCATGACCAAAAAAGAAATTCCAAATTTGCAGCGCATAGAGCCTCATGATTTACCTTTGATCGGAGAAATCATCGAAGTTGCACAAAAAATTGCGATCGAAAAGGGAATTGCTGATGGCTATAGGCTCTTAACAAATAATGGACCGGGTGCGGGCCAGACGATTTTTCATCTCCATTTTCATCTTATTGGAGGACGGATTTTAGGCAAAATGGCATAAAAGAAATTGATGAGATTTCTTTTTCTATTACTGATTTTATGCTCGGCAATGAGCGTAGAAGATGGAGCCAGAAGAGTGCAGGCCCATTTTTTGATCGATGATGGATCATCTGCCTTGAAAGACGCGCAAGAGCTTGTCATTCAATATCCCGATTCCAAACTTGCAAAAACCACCCTGATTGAAGCGCTTTCTTTTGCCCTCATGGAAAATGAGGCGCTAGATGTTTGGAATTTATTGTCCGGGAAATATCCTGACTTGATTTCTGATACCAAGTTATTGGAAGAGCTTGCTTGGGGCGTTTTGAAAAAGGGACTCGAAGCAAGTCAAAATGGAGTCCGTCTTGCTGCAATGATTGGGGCCTATTTGACCAAAGATGTTAGGACAGTTCCGATTTTGATCAAAATGATGCGCGACTCAAATGCGGTGATCCGCACTGTCGCCGTCCAAATGGCTTGCACCTATCGAGATGCCCCATTGAAAGATGAGATTGAAAGGCTTTTGCAAGAAGAAAAAATCTGGGTCGTTAGACTCGAGGTGATCAAGGCAGTGGGCATTTTGAAAATGTCCCATTTGACCCCCAAATTGCAAGCAATCATCCGATCGGAAAGATCGACCTATGAAGAGAGGGGCCTTGCTATTGAAGCGCTTGTAAATATGTATGAAAATATCACCCTGCAAGAGCTTGAAAAAATCTCTCAAAGCAATCGGGCCGGAATGCGGCATTTTGCATGCATTGTTGCTTCTCATTTTGAAATTGAGGGGGCAGAAAAAATCATCATTAGCCTCATTTCTGATCCAAATCCCGATGTGAGAATCGCAGCCTTGAATGCATTTGGGCTAAGCTACCACTCTAAAGTAGAAAAGGCAATGGAGGCAATTTCCGAGCTAATAGATGATCCCCATCCTGCAGTTGCCATCACTGCTGCCTGGGCAGCAATGCTTATAGACTGTAGAGCCGGCGAAAAGGCATTTCAAAAATGGCTTTGTGACAGTTTACCTGAAAATCGACGCTTAGCTGCCGCAGCTATTAGCGCAACAGGGGATCGGGGGGCTAATTTAAGTTTAAAATGGCTGCAAGAATCGAATGATCCTTACGTAAAGGCAAATCTTGCGATCGGCCTTTTAGGACAAAGGCTTGAGACAAAACAATGCTCAGACTGCATCTATGATTTTTTAGAGATGGAAAAAAGAATGTGGATGTGGGATACAAGGCCAAATCCTCTCTTTCAAATCCTATCTCCCAGTCAGGTTCGATATGTCGATCACATCCCCAATTATCCCGAAGCGATCGATCAGATGACAAGGCTTAATTTGCTCTCACTTCTTGCAATTGTAGAAGACCCCAGGGCAAAAGATGCTTTGAAAAGCTTTTTGCAAAAGTCAAGTTGGGGCATCACAGGAGTTGCTGCGGCTACGCTTCTTCAAGAAGGAGATGATGCATCGCTTGAGATTGTGCGCGAATGTTTGAATGATCCGGATGGAAATGTGAGGCTTCAGGCATGTCTTGTTTTAGCTATGCTTGGAAGAGATGATTCGGTGCTTAAGAGTTTGGCAGGCTCCTACGCAGGAGCGCCTCACGAAAAAAAACTTCACATTTTGGAAGCTTTGGGTAGAATTGGCACATCAGAGTCTCATAGCTTTTTAATTGGCGTTTTGAAAGAGCCATTTCCTATTTTACGAGTAGCAGCAGCAGCTGCCCTGATTCAATGCATTAATCGGTAAAGAGCAGGTCGTGAAGGGCGTTGATATTTAACGTTTCAACATCTGCCTTAAGCTGAGGTAGTGTAAGAGCTGTCTTAGCAGGATCTACAAAGGTAAAATAGGTATCGTCATGATCAATTTCCGTTGCAAAATATCTCTCGCCCGCTTTTTTGGGATGGCACTTGCCAAAGTTTTCAATATTCAAATCGGATGTTGGATGCTTTATGATCTCAAGGACAAAAGCTGCTTGAAGAGCTAGCGGAATCACTCGAGATTCCATCATCTCATGCCCCTTATTTCTTCCATCTAACCGAAGTGTAGTATTCTCACATCTGTTATTGAGGCAAAGAGCGCTTTCATTATTTAAAAACTGAACTTGTCCTTCAAGATAGAGATACGTAGCGATTGCAGGAGCCAGCTCTTCGCGGCCTAACTTGGGCTCCAAATGCTCCCACGAAATCTGATGCAATCGAAGGAAATTGTCCATCTGAATGTGGTTCCAAAGCTTAACCCCCTCTATATACTCCGCTATCCCTGATGCGCTTGCAGCCAGCAATTTCCAGTCACGAGCCTTTGCTAAGCAATTGTTAAGTCCATAACTTTTTAAAGGGATAGTACTCAAAAAAAGTGTAATAAATAGAGCCGGATGCATAGGTGCAATCAGCCCAAATGTGGTCGCAACAAACGATGCCGCAATCGCAAACAAGGCTACCATGCAAACGGTTGTAGCAATCTTGTAAACACAAGCCTTTTTGGCGGCGTCTTTCGCAATAGCTTTCTGATTATCTGTGAAGATTGGGTGGAGCTTGAGTGCTGTTGGCTGTAACATAAGGGGGGAGAGTATAATCAACTAAAGAATTTTACGACAAGACTAATAAATATTTTAAAGCGTCTTTCTTCATCCGGAGATGAATTTGGGCAAGGCCATTAGAGCGGCTAGGGGAAAGAGTTTGTTGAAGGCCAATTTCAGAAATAAAGGTCGGGGGAAGCTTTAGAATCGTCTCCGGCGCCTCATAACTATAGACTCGGATGAGCAAAGCAGCAAGGCCTGCCGAAATCAGAGCATCGGAAGAGGCATCAAAATGAATGAGCCCATTTTCGAATCCGGAGGCAAGAAAGAGCTTGCTTTGACAGCCGGGGACAAGATTTTCTTCGATTTTAAGGTGTTGGGACAAGGGGGGAAGCTCTCTTCCCATCTCAATGATCGCTGAATAGCGCTCCTCTAAAGAGGGGAGAGAATTGAAGAAATTTTTTACTTCATTTGATTTTTTTTGAAAAGTTTTGCTCATTTCATTTGACAACATAACTCAAATGGTGTTTGATTGTAAGCATTTCCAAGCCAAAAAATCTATGTCGAAAGAAGAAACAGTCAAAATGGAAGGCAAAGTCGAAGAGCTCTTGCCAAACATGAATTTTAGCGTTCTCCTGGAAAACGGGATGAAGGTTATTGCCCATCTGAGTGGGAAGATGCGGATGCGCAACATCCGAGTATATGCAGGGGACGCCGTTACTGTCGAAATGTCGCCTTACGATTTAACCAAGGCGAGAATCGTATATCGTCAAAAATAGATTTGGCTAGAAAAAAGTTTGATTTTATTGCCCAGGTGCGCTAACCTTTCTAAGTTTTAGGAAATTAAGGAAGCTCGCCCAGGTAGCTCAGTGGTAGAGCACTTGCATGGTAAGCAAGTGGTCGTAGGTTCAATTCCTATCTTGGGCAAGAAGAAATTTAGGAGGATTTAAGAAAAATGGCTAAAGAAGCTTATCAGAGAACGAAGCCCCACGTTAATATCGGGACAATTGGACACGTCGACCACGGTAAAACAACGCTAACCGCTGCCATCACAAAAGTTTTGGCAGAAAAAGGCGGAGCAAAATTCCGAGACTATTCATCCATCGACAATACACCGGAAGAAAAAGCGCGTGGAATTACAATCAATGCATCGCACGTTGAATACCAAACTGCAAATCGCCACTACGCTCACGTAGACTGCCCGGGCCACGCCGACTACGTCAAAAACATGATCACCGGTGCTGCGCAAATGGACGGCGCGATTCTCGTAGTTGCTGCCACAGACGGCCCAATGCCGCAAACCAAAGAACACATCCTTTTGGCAAGACAGGTAGGAGTTCCTGCAATCGTTGTATACCTCAATAAAATGGACATGATCGGCAAGGGAGATGAAGAACTCGTTGAACTTGTAGAAATGGAATTGGCAGAGCTTCTCGATTCAAAAGGATACAAAAACACCCCGATTATCCGAGGTTCTGCACTTAAGGCGCTTGAAGGAGATCCGGAATATGTAAAATCGATTGTCCAGTTGATGGAGACAGTGGATGAAAAAATCCCAACACCAGCTAGAGAAATTGATAAACCATTCTTGATGCCGATTGAGGACGTCTTCTCAATCTCAGGCCGCGGTACAGTTGTTACCGGCCGTGTTGAAAGAGGCAAGATCAAGGTCAACGATAAGATCCAACTCGTAGGGATCCGCGAAACACGCGATACCGTTGCAACCGGCTTGGAAATGTTTAACAAACTTTTGGACGAAGCGCTTGCCGGTGAAAACGTCGGTGTTCTTCTCCGAAGCATTGATAAAAAAGACGTAGAACGGGGAATGGTATTAGCCGCTCCCGGAACATGCAAGCCGCATACGAAATTCCAAGGAACTGTTTACGTATTGAACAAAGATGAAGGCGGCCGCCATAAGCCATTCTTTACCGGCTATCGCCCACAGTTTTATTTCCGTACAACAGATGTAACGGGAA
>CAZXLK010000061.1:0-8772 GCA_964641775.1 uncultured bacterium
CAGGCCTAAAAAGGCATGTGAGTCTTAAATTCTTAAAAACCAGATTAGAAGGTGCGCAGGAAAAGCAGGTTTTAGGCGTCTTGGTAGGGCTTAATTTTTTAAATGATCAAGAAAGATTTGAAACCCTCCATTTAGCCCGTGCGATCAAAAAGTATTTGCCACAAGTTGTACTCATTGACGATTCTCCATTTATTGATAAAGATGGAGCTATCCAAACTCTTTATCTCGAAATCGAAAAAACATCGGGCTTTACCCTTGATGAGATTCATCTTTTAAAGTCCTATTTGCCTGAGCAAATTAAAATGGGAATTGAGCGGCTTGCCCATCCGATTTTCATGCCGCGCAATGAAGAAGAGGTGCTTCGCAATATTTTGACACTCTCCAGACAGCTTCGGTTTGTCAATGATATGCCCCAGGCAATTTTATCATTTGATGCGCAAAAAGGAGATGAGCTTTGTTTTACTGTTGTTTTAGCCAGGATGACTGTTGAAGGATCTCCTACTATTGCCGATCTTTTTGCAAAGAAAATGGATGGAATTCGTTTTTATACCGATCGAGTCCGAAGAGTTGGGCAAATCCGGAAAAAATATATTAAAGAAGCAGCTGTAATGAGGGCCGTAATTCCCTGCACAGATTTTTTACGGGAGGATCGGTCCATTGATTTTTACAAAGCAAGAGAATTTGTATTAAACGCCGTATCAGATGTGCTTGGAGAGATTCGCGATTTCAATGGCGGAATGATATTGAAATTGAATGAGCAGCTCTCCCTTCTCAAAAGCTCCATCGGCAGGCTCTCATCCCAGCAAAATCTTCTCATTGAAAAATTCTTCTATTCTTTAATGCCCATGGAAATGCGCACCGTCCTTGATGTTGATTCCTTAAAACAATTTTTCCTTCTCCTTTTGCAATCGAAAAAGACCGATCTTTTGCAGAAAAAACAAGATGCAAAAAGGGCCATGGCAGTCACTCCTTTATACAATAGCTCAATGAAAAAAAGACTTTTTGATAATTTAGAAAAACTCAAAATGCCGATCTATCAGCTCATCTCTTTCCAACTTGAGGATGGAGATTCGGGATATGCAGGGTTTTATCTTTTGACAGAGGATAAGGATTTGCAAAACAAATTTTTCCGCCTGTTTGATTGCTGAAAAATTATATTCGTGAACGTGAACGCTTGCGCTTCCACCCCAAAGACGATGCGTCTTTGGGGACCCCTGTGCGTTTCCCGACCCGTGACCCGGTAAACGTTAAACGAATCGGTAACGCAAGCGCAAACGCAAACGTTCACGATTGATCCTTGCCTTAAGTTTTCTTTCCCGCTAGGATAGAGTGAAAAAATGAAAAAAGCAAAAGTTTTTCCATCGATTCTATCGAGTGATTTTGGCAGGCTGGCCGAGGAGGCTGAGCTGCTTGAAAAGGCAGGAGCAGATGGGATTCATATAGATATTATGGATGGCCATTTTGTTCCGAATTTAACCCTTGGGCCGAAAGCAGTTGGTGCGATTAACAGGGCGACGGATATTTTTCTCGATGTCCATCTGATGATTTACAATCCTTTCGATTATATTGAAGCATTTGTGAAAGAGGGGGCGGATCAGATTACGATTCATTTTGAAGCTACAGAGGATGTGGAAGACACACTGGAGTTTATCCGCAAATGCAATAAAAAAGCAGGGCTCGCTTTTAGACCGGAAACATCTTTTTCCATGATTCCGAAGTATTTGTATCTATGCGATATGGTCCTTCTAATGACGGTAAGTCCCGGCTTTGGCGGACAGAAATTTATGCCGAAAGTCATTGAGAAGATCCGCCTGACAAGAGAATATTGCGAGCGCAATAAAATTGAAAATTTTCAGATCCAAGTAGATGGCGGAATCAATGGAGATACTGTAAAAACTGTTGTCGATGCAGGGGCAAATGTATTAGTCAGCGGCCATTATCTGTACGCGGAGGCGCCAAGTCTTTCTGAGGGAATCAAAATCTTAAAGGCCGGATCATGAACCTTTCGGCTTTAAAAAAAGTTGTAGTGATCGGAGGAGGTACCGGCAATTTTGCCGTTTTAAGCGGATTGAAAAAATATCCTCTCGATCTGACTGCAATTGTCTCAATGGCAGATGATGGAGGGAGCACGGGGATTTTGCGCGATGAGCTCGGCGTTTTGCCGCCGGGCGATGTAAGGCAATGCCTTGTCGCATTATCCAATTCGAGCCGGCTGATGCGCAGTCTGATGAGCTACCGATTTGAACAAGGAGGTCTCGGCGGCCACTCTTTTGGCAATCTTCTTCTTTCGGCACTCGAAAAAGTGACGGGAAGTTTTGAAAAAGCGGTCGAAGAAGTAGGTAAAATCCTTTACATCAAAGGCAAAGTCATCCCAATTACGACAAATCAAACTCGTTTGAAAATGGTTCTCAAAAATGGGAAAATGCTGGAAGGAGAAAAAGACATCTACCTTTCTCAAGAAATTGAACAAGGATATAAAAGCATCTATCTTGAGCCTTTTCCCAAAGTAAATCCCCATGTTATTCAAGAAATCAATAGCGCAGATCTTTTGGTCATAGGTCCCGGCGGGCTCCACACTTCTTTAATTCCGAATCTTTTGGTCGAAAATGTTTGTAAGGCAGTATGCAAAAGCGATGCGAAAAAAGTCTTTGTTGTGAATCTGATGAATCGAAAAGGACAAACAACCCATTTCAAAGCAAGCGATTATCTCAAAGAGCTTGTCCAATTTTTAGGACAAGATCCTTTTGATCATATTTTGATCAATTGCCAAAAACCTCCCAAAGCGCTCATTCAAGTCTACAGAGAAGAGGGAAATTTGGTAGAAAATGATCTGGATGAGACCAGAGTGATTAGCGCTGAAATGTTAGGAGATCTCCACGGCGCGCCAAAGCGGGATCTCATGAAAAGAAGTTTGATTCGGCATGATTCAAAAAAATTAGCTCAGGAGCTTATGAAAATTGTTGATCATCTTTGATCTTGACGATACTTTGCTCGATACCAGCGGGGTAGTGACCCCTTTCAAGATGTCCGAATGTTTAAAAAGGATGATTGCTGATGGGGCAAAAATTGAAAATTTTGATGCGGCGTATGGGGAGCTTTTGGCATTAAATCAAAAATGCATGAGCTCTAAAGATACAATTTTTCTTTTTGCAGCCAAAGTAGGAGGAGATCCTGAAAGGGCAGTGAAGGAGTTGATTGCTCCTCTTCCCGAAAATTTCCAAATCCCTATGACTCCGGGTGCAAAAGAAATTTTAAATTACCTCATTCCTATTACGAACCTTAGCCTGGTAACGGGGGGGTACCCCCCATTTCAAGCGGAAAAAATGAAAAAAGCTGGTCTTGATCCCTCGATTTTTAGTAAGATAGCTATCCCGGAGGACTCGGTCAAAAAACCTTTTTACATGGAATGTATCAAGGAATTTTTTTTAAACCCAAATGAAATTTGGGTCTGCGGGGACCGGATTGAGATGGATCTTGTCCCGGCCTATGAGCTTGGATTGAAAACGATCCATATGCGATGGGGCCGGGGAAAAGTGACCAAAAGCCCTGAATGGGTTGATAGAAGCATTGAAACTCTTAGGGACTTGAAAGGAATTATAAAATGACAACAGCAAATCAAATCACTCCCGGAATGACTCTCAATATCGATGGAAAGATTTTTCGGGTCGAATCGAGTGTCAAAGTAACGGTTGCCAAAGGGACTCCGTTCATCAAGACAAAACTGCGCAATTTGGTGTCAGAAGAGGTCATCGAGAGAAATTTTAAGCTCGATCAGATGATCCAGGAAGTCTCATTAATTGAAAGGACCTTGGAATTTCTCTATCCGGAAGGGAATGAATATCTTTTCTTGGATATTGGCAATTTGGAAAATGTTTTGGTTCCGGCCGCAATCCTCGGAGAAAAAGTCCACTACCTCAAAGAAGGGATCGAAGTGAAGGCCATGTTTTATGGCGATACCATTTTCAGTGTAGAATTGCCCCAATTTCTTGAAATCATGGTTGTCAAAACAGAGGGTGTTGCGCCCTCAGGTACAACGAAAAAAGGGGTCCTTGAAACGGGGGCCAAAGTCAATGTGCCATTATTTATTGAAAGCGGCGATGTAATCAAAGTCGACACGCAAATGGGAGAATATGTCCAAAGAGTATAACGATCAGATCAAAGAATTAATCAGTTATCTGGAAGAGAGTAAGCTCACCAAGCTCGTCTTCAAAAAAGGGGACATGGAGATCCAGCTCGAAAAGGGTGCAGCCCCTTTAAAATTTGTCTCTGCAGAACCTGCATTTGAATCCGACATATCTCTTCAGGGCGAAAGAGGGGGAACAATCCGGAAAGCTGAATCTGATGCACCGGGTACTTATGTGAAATCTCCCATGGTTGGGACTTTTTATTCGGCATCAGCCCCTGATCAGCCCCCATTTGTCAAAGTTGGGGACAGAGTAACGAATGATACTGTTGTTTGCATTATCGAAGCGATGAAAGTCATGAATGAAGTGAAGGCAGGAGTGAGCGGAACTGTTGCAGAAGTGCTCTCTGATAATGCCCATCCTGTTGAATTTGGCACGAGGCTTTTCCGGATCATCTCATGAAAATCCTAGTCGCAAATCGGGGAGAAATTGCAGTGCGGATCATCCGCGCCGCTTTAGATTTAGGTTTGCCTACCGTTGCTGTTTATTCTGAGGCAGATAGTGAAGCTTTGCACGTCCATTTGGCAGATGAGGCGATCTGCATTGGAGAAGCCCCTTCTGCAAAATCGTATTTAAAAATTTCTAATCTCATCGCAGCTTGTGAAATCACAGGCGCTGATGCCGTACATCCGGGTTATGGGTTTTTAAGTGAAAATGCCAATTTTGCATCGATTTGTGAAAGCTGCGGTTTGAATTTCATTGGGCCATCATCCAAAACAATTGCCCTTCTCGGCGATAAAGCCGCAGCAAAGGCAACTGCCAAGAAAGTAAAATGTCCTATTATCCCCGGATCCGAGGGAGTCGTCTCCGATGTGCATGAAGGGCTCAAGGAAGCAAGAAAATTTGGATTTCCCATCTTTATCAAAGCAGTAGCCGGTGGCGGGGGCAAAGGAATTCGGATTGCGTTTAGCGAAGAAGATTTTATGAAAAAATTCATGGCAGCTCGTACTGAGGCTGAAATGAGTTTTAATAATCCGGATATCTATCTTGAAAAAATGATTGTAAATCCCCGTCATGTCGAAGTGCAGATTTTGGGTGATAAATTTGGCAATTATATCCATTTGGGAGAAAGGGACTGCTCGATTCAAAGAAGGCGTCAAAAATTAATTGAAGAGACGCCGAGCCCGAAAGTAAATGACAAACTCCGAAAAAAAATGGGAGAATGTGCAATTGACATTGTCCGAGCAGCTAAGTATCACTCTGCAGGTACTGTTGAATTTTTGCTCGATGAAAAGGGAAACTTTTATTTTCTTGAGGTCAATACGAGAATTCAAGTAGAGCATACGATTTCAGAAGAGCTCGCCGGAATCGATCTTGTCAAAGAACAGATCCGGATTGCCCAAGGAGAAAAACTAAAAATCAGACAAAAAGAGATCGAATTTAAGGGACATGTTTTTGAATTTCGAATCAACGCAGAAGATCCAACACGCAATTTTGCCCCATCTCCCGGACAGCTTGAACATTTTATCCCGTCAGGCGGGCCTCATGTACGAGTAGATAGCGCCTGTTACAATGGATATCGAATTCCTCCCAATTATGATTCGATGATCGCAAAACTCATCGTCAAAGGGGAAACAAGAGAAGAGGCAATTGCCCATGCAAAAAGGGCTCTTCGGGAGTTTCACATTGCTGGAGTTCATTCGACAATTGCCTTTCACCAATATATGCTGGAGGATAAACGGTTTTTAAACCATGATTACACAATCAACTATATCGACCAGCTCATCTCTGAAGGCTGCACCTTCGAAAGATAGGATCAAAGGGATTATTCTAGCAGGGGGAAATGGCTCTCGCCTCTATCCTGCAACACTGGCAGTTTGCAAACAGCTGCTGCCCATTTTTGATAAACCGATGATCTATTATCCCATGTCTACTCTCATGATGGCAGGCATTCGAGATATTTTGATCATTTCCACTCCTCAAGACACGCCTCGCTTTGAAAAACTCTTTCAAGACGGCTCTTTTCTTGGCTTGAAGATTTCTTATGCCGTACAGCCATTTCCCGGAGGTATTGCTCAGGCGCTTCTCATCGGCGAGGATTTTTTGCAAAATAGATCTGTTTGTTTGATTTTGGGAGATAATATTTTTTATGGGGCAAACTTACCCAAATTGCTTAAAAGTGCAGCCAAACTCCGCATTGGTGGAAGAATTTTCGGATACCGCGTCAAAGATCCAAAGCGGTATGGCGTAGTAGAATTTAACGAAAAGATGCAGGTGATCGGAATTGAAGAAAAACCAACAATTCCCAAATCCCACTATGCTGCACCGGGTCTTTATTTTTATGGTCCGGAAGCTGTCCAAATGGTTAAAAATTTAAAGCCATCTTCTCGGGGTGAAGTAGAGATTAGCGATCTCAATCAGCTCTACATTGAAAAAAAGCAATTATCTCTTCAACTTCTTGGAAGAGGCTATGCATGGCTCGACACAGGAACATTTGATTCTTTTCAAAAAGCCTCTCTTTTTGTTCAGACAATCCAAGAGCGGCAAGGGATCAAAATTTCTTGCATCGAAGAGATCGCTTACTCAAGCGGCTACATAGACAAAGATCAGCTTCTACAAATTGCTTCTCGCTATCCCAATGAATATGGCGATTATCTTCGCAGTCTTACTTTAGAAGAAAAATTCTTGCATTCATTTCAAAAAATACTTACATAAAGTATTGAAAGGAGCTGTCAATTGAGGCTCACCAAACACGTAAGGGAAATGAATTATGGCTAAAGCTAGAAAAAGAAAGACAAAAGCAAGAAAAACAAAAGTGAAAAGAAAAACAAAGAGAAAATCTGTTCTATCAACGATGAAATGTACTCTTTCTCCAGATCTTGCAGCAGTTGTTGGTGCAAAGACAATGACCCGTCCTCAAGTTGTGAAAAAAGTCTGGGCGCACATCAAAGCAAAGAAACTGCAAGACCCAAAACATCGAAGAATCATTCATCCCGATGCAAAACTTGCACCGGTTTTGGGCAAAAAACCAATTGATATGCTCAAAATGGCTGGCGCTCTCAGCAAGCACATCAAGTAAAAATAGAAAGTTTTTACCGAAAGGGATACCGATACCGTGACCGTTACCGAGACCGTGACCGACTAAATAATCCGAGTTTCGGTCTCGGTAACGGTCACGGTATCGGTATCGGAAATTTCTTTCTAAATCACATAAATCTTTTCGCTAAGCTCTTTTTCTCACGCCGTTTCAAGGCAATGCGGGCTTTTTGGCCATAGGCCACTTCATGGAGGTTTTCAATGGCAATAAAGGCTGCCGGGTCTTCCCGAAGAACGATTTCTTTGAGATCGGCAAGATCTAGCCTTTCGACAATGACAAATAAAATATCTCGGTCCTCTCCTGAATAGCCCCCTTTTCCTTTGATGAAAGTAAGGCCAAGCCCTAGATCATGGGTAATGATTTTGCTAAGCTTTTCCGGTTTGGAGCACATGATTAAAACCGACTTGAGCTCTTCAAGCCCTGCAATGACAACATCCATCATCTTATAAGCTACGATATAGGTCATGAGCGATCTTAAAGCGCTATGCCAATCATTAAAAATCCAGCCATAGGCTCCAAATACGAAGATATTGATCCCAAAGATCACCTGGCCGACAGTATAGCCCTTTTTTCGATTGATGATGATCGCTAAAATTTCCGTACCATCCAAACAGCCGCTATAGCGGATGACAAAGCCGGCTCCTACGCCCAAAATCGCACCGCCAATCACAATGGCCTCCAAGTAATCAGAGGCAAAGGTAGGGATCCTATTTAAAAGATAAAGAAACCAAATAAACCAAAGATTGGCCGCAAGCATATGTAAAACAAAGGTGCGGCGGATGAAGCGCCATGCAAGATAAATGAATGGAATGTTCAGAAGGATGAAAAAGTAGGAAATATATTCGCTTCCCCAAAGCCTTCCAAAAATCAACGAAACGCCGATCACTCCGCCGTCGATCAATTCATTGGGGATTAAAAAGACCCGAAGGGCCAGTGCTGCAAGAAAAGCTCCCACTCCCATCCCAACAATGCTGATGATCTCTTGCACAAATTTTTTTCTGGGATGTACTGTATGGGCCATCTTAAAAGAATACCCGTTATACTCAAGTTTGTCAAAAATAGATTCGCGGGAGACGGGCTTCCCATCTCGCTCATAAAATTCGCGGGAGACGGGGCTTCCCTCGCGGCCTGCGGCCTCCGGGACGGCGGTTTTGGCTAAGAGGCCGTGAAAAAATGGTTGCTCATTCGCTTTTGATAAATTTTTGGCCCTTTTTCCGCTTTAGCCTTCGCCCAACTCTATTCGAGTTGGCCTCGGCTTGCATCGAAAAAATTGCAGAAAAATTTAAGCAAAATCGATGGCTGCCCCCATTTTTTCACAACCTCCAAAGCAAAAACTCTCGCCCCCGTACGCAAGCCAATACTTTGGCTTGCTTCCTCTCGCTTCGCGGGAGACGGGGCTTCCCTCGCGGCCTGCGGCCTCCGGGACGGCGGTTTTTGCTAAAGCAAAAACTCTCGCCCCCGTACGCAAGCCAATACTTTGGCTTGCTTCCTCTCGCTTCGCGGGAGACGGGGCTTCCCTCGCGGCCTGCGGCCTCCGGGACGGCGGTTTTG
>CAZXLK010000062.1:0-8524 GCA_964641775.1 uncultured bacterium
GACCGATACCGTGACCGATACCGTGACCGATACCGTGACCGATACCGTGACCGATCCAAAATCCACCTAGCCTTTTTCGGTATCGGTATCGGGCTCGGTATCGGTATCGGTATCGGTATCGGAAAATTATTTATAAACGTTTTTGAGATATTCGGAGGCGGGGGTAGGATTCCAGCCGGTGAGGGATCTATTGGCATCGATGATGGGATCGATGATGCCGAGGCGGCATTCATGCCCATTTTCCCATTCGAGTTGCCGGGTTAAATCGCTCCAGCAAAAAATCCCTTTGATTTCTCGGAATCTTTTTTTCGAATAGTCTTCTATTTTTTCAGTAAGTTCTTTGAGATAATAGGCCTGAGATGCGGGGTCATGTTCGAAATCTGGTTTTCCCCATTTATGAATCATGGCATCGGAGCCATATTCGGTGATGTAGACCTGATCTGTTAGCTCAAATGCTTCATCGAGAATATTTTCAATTTCTTCTGCTCTCCAGCGAGGACCAAAGCGCATCACAGTCCCTCCCGGCTCGCAGCTTGCTCCAAAGCTAAAGAGGGGAAGATTTTGGATCGCAGTTTTATGGCCGGGATAGGTTCTTCCGTGGTTTAGCCCCAGCTTGAGCATCGGCTTAGGATAGGCTTGCACCCCAAGTTTCATGAGAAAATGGCTATTGGTTTCAAATTCCTCTTTGGGAATATCAAATTGGATATTGGCTAAAAAGGGAATTTCATAGGCATACCTGCCAGTTTTAAAAAATTCAAATACTGGGGAAAAACTCAATTTTGTAAGGCGATATGCAGCTAGCTTCTCCAGCCAATTTCCGTTTTCGGTGTCAAATTTTAGCCATTGATGGGTTACCCCAATTTTTTTCTCCGGATACATCGCTGTGACTTTTTTGTGCAGCTTGCAATGGGCAATGAGGGAATTTCTTGTAGCAATTCCCGCTTTATAGGCCCTGAGTTTCAGATAGCTTGTTCCATCATCTGCATCAGGAGGATAGGCACCTCTCATTTGCTGAAAAGCCTTTACCCCAATTTCATTGAAAGACCACCAGTCTTTTACCTCAGGAAATAGCTCGATGGCTGTCATTGCAAAATCGACAAAGAGATCGATGTTTTCCAGCTTTTGAAAACCCCCTGCTTCCTGAAACCATTTTGGAGAGGTAAAATGACAAAGAGTAACTGTTGGAGTGATCCCGGCGGAGGTCAGCTTTTGGATAAAATTTCGATAGAACTGGACGGCCTCTTCGTCAATTTCTCCCGGATTTGGCTCAATGACTGACCACTCTAAAGAAAATCGATGCGCCGTAACATTTTGGGATTTGAGCATTTGGATATAGACCGTAGGATCTGTCAAAATATCGGTAAAAAATTCCTTATGATCAAAATTCTCTGGGGCGAGGATCTTCTTATTTTGCATCCACTCAGCCCAATCGCAAATTCCCCGATGAGGGGGTGCTGCAGAAGACGGAGTGCCAAGTCCCGATGTTTGAAAAAGAGAAGTGGCAAAGCCTCTCATTTCCGGCGGCCAGGAAGGGGGATTAAGATTTGCAATCGACTCTTCTTTGACTACAGACTTTTCTTTGGTCAGCCACTCATAGGTTAATGTAAAAGGCGAAGCAACAAGCAGCCCTATGAAACAGATTGCATTTTTTGCAACATGGGATACCTTTTGATCTAAGGAGCATTGCTTGATTTCTAAATCACCATTGTTCCAGGTTATGGTTTCTGGCCAGGGAAGAAGGCATCTCTCGAGATCAAGAAAAGTATCCATAATTTAAACTTGATCAATTTTAACAAGAGAGCTGATTGCGATCAAGAGCTTCATTTCCAGAATATAATGGATGATCAAAGCATTGGGATTTGGACCTTGATTTGCCATCCAATTGAAAATGGGGGGAAGTTCTTGAATTTTCAATTTTTCCCTATAAATGAGTAAAGAGATTGCGTAATCATCTGTAATACACCTTCTTCCCATTTTGATCCACTTTGTAATTATATTGGTATTTTTTCGAAATACGATGACGCCGCTATTGTATTTCATGTCTGATGGCAGTTCTCTGTATCTCCAACGGGGACTCAGCTTTGATCTCGGTGTTTTGACCATAGCCATTTCATGTTGACCAAGCATTTGAAAAAGGGGTTCAAGATTGCCTTTTACTTCACAATCAAGATCTAGCCAGCATGTAATTGGAAAAGGGGTATGGAAACAGGCATGAGGCTTTTGAAACCATGGAGTTCGAAGGGTTTCATTTTTCTTTAACATGCTTTTCGGTAAGAGCTTGATATAAGCTCCTTTCGTTTTACACCAATCGGCTGCTTGTTTTGTCATCCCAAAATCAAAAAAAGCAACCGGATAATTATTTTCTTTTGAATAATGGCTCCACCAGAAGGGAAGGAGCCATTCCTGATTTTTATCACATCCTACAATGACTCCTGTACTCAAATCATTTTCCTTCAAAATGACTCACTAAAAGAGTGAGAAAAAAAGAACTCTTTTCTATAGTTTTGCTCAGATGAAAAAAATTGTACTGCTTCTTTCTTTTTTTGCCCTTATTTTTGCTGCTTGGCATGTCTACTGTTATGACTGGAAAAGAGAATGCAAGTTAAAAATAGCAATCCGAAAACCTCCTCAATGGATGAAAGATCAGATCCGAGAAGATTTAGCCTCATTTGATTCACGTGATCTTCATCCGGATCAACTTGGAGCTGTGATGGAGGAGACTCTCAATCGAGAAGAGCCCTTCATGCTAGCTAGGTTTAGGATTCAAAAGAACTCTTTGCATAAGGAATATGTGGGAAAGAGGGGTGAAAAGAAAAGATATGAAGTCATTGAGAAGAGTCTTCAGCAGCTTTTAAAAATTGCCAGTTTGCCTGATATGGATTTTCTTGTTGTTCTGGAAGATTCTGCAGATGGAAAAAAATTTACAGCGCCTGTTTTTGCATTTGCAAAAAATGCCTCTTTGAAAGAACGGGTGATCTTAATGCCTGATTTTGAAGCGCTCAGTGGCAATTCGCGAATTATGGGTGCAGTTCGAAAAGGTCTAAAGAGATGCCCTTGGAAAAAAAGGAAAGAGCTTGCGATATGGAGAGGCGCAATGACGGGTCTTTGTGATTTTACGGTAGAGAATTTTCTTACCGCTCCCCGTTCACAGCTTATTGCCGAATCTTTAATGTATCCCGATTTGATTGACGCAAAATTTGTAGGAATTTCTCAATGCAAAAAGCCTTATGAGGTTTTAAAAGAGTTTTTGGAATATTACTCTCTTCCAATGGATCTCATCAAACACTTCAATTACAAATATCAAATTCTTGTCGATGGAAACTCTTGCGCTTATAGCAGGGCTTATTGGCAGCTTTTTTCTAGATCGGTGATTTTTAAGCAAGACTCACCCAACATCCAATGGTTTTATAGATGTTTGATCCCAAATACGCATTATATTCCTGTTGCATCTGATTTTAATAACTTAAAAGAAAAAATCGAGTGGGCAAAAAACAATGACAAAGAAGTGCATAAAATCAGCGTCAATGCCCAAAAATTTGCTTTGAAAAACCTGAAAAGATCAGATGTTTATTTTTATCTCTATCATCTTCTTTGTGAATATGCCAAAAAACAATGCTATTAAAAAAGGGGATTTGTTTTTTTCTTCTTTTGCTTGGTATAAGTCTGATCCTATTTTGTGCAGATCGATGGAATCAGGGACGGACTCCTTATCTTAGCGTTATTGGAGGGATTCATATGCCCGATGGACTTGGCCGTCAATCGGTTGAGCTGATCGATGCATTGAAACAATCCATCAAGATCAATTTTATCCCAACATACATCGTAAACGGAAGGATGAATGTCCCTGATTGGATGTCTGAATTTTTGAAGGGGAAAAGGAAAAAGAAAAGATTAGGGAAGATTGTTTTTTGCGAGGAGCCTATTGAATATGGGACTCCAAAACTAAGATCTTTTTTTCGAGATAAAACGATTCGGATTGCTTATTCCATGTTTGAATCAAGCAGGATTTCTGAGGCCCAAGTAAAAAGGCTCAACCTCTATTTTGATCTCGTTGCAGTGCCGGATCCTTTTCTGATCGAAGTCTATCAAAAAAGCGGGGTAACAATTCCGATTTTCGTACTTCCTTTAGGACGTAATTTTACCGATTTTCTAAATAGCCCTTTAAAGAAGGGCAAAAATCACCCTTTTGTCTTTGGAAGTTTTGGTTATGGGATCCATCGGAAAAACCACGTTACTCTCATTCGGGCATTTGCAAAAGCTTTTCAAGGGAGAAAAGATGTAGTTTTAGCAATCCACTGTAGAAATTTGGATCCTAACGTCAGATGGCAAATCCAGAAAGAAATTGCAAAAACTGAAGGCGTTGAAATCCTTTTTACTGAAGGATATCTCAATCAAGATGCATTCGTAGATTTTATGCGAAGTATCGACTGCTATGTAAGCCCTTCTAAAGGGGAGGGGTTTTCCATTCAGCCAAGAGAGGCAATGGCAATGGGAATTCCAACCATAGCCACAGACAATACTGCTCAGCATACAATCTGTAAAAGCGGACTTGTCCGAAGCATTCCATCAGAAATTGAAGAGCCTGCTTTTTATGAGTGGGGGGGAGATGTTGCTTTTGGCTCCTTTTTTGGCTGCAGAGAAGATGATTTGGCCAATGCCATGAAGGATGTGGAACAAAATTACGATAGCTATTTGGCTTTAGGACTAAAAGCCAGGAATTGGGCAGCGCTTTATGACTTTGAAAAGGTAAAGCCGCTTTACATGACTATTGTTGGGCCTAAAAGGGTAATTTTAGGCCCTGAAAATAAAATCACGGATGATTTTCTTATGACTTCGTCGAAAAAACTTTATGAAAAGTATCAGCGGATAACAGTCCCTTTTTAATGTCTTGAATTGGCTGATCCCAGTTCCCAAATTTTTGCTGGCGAAATAGGCGAAGGAATGGGTACCAAGAAGAGTAAGTTTTTTGAATTCCCCATCTCCAACTCCCATCATAGGGGACTAAAAGCCATGTGGGCAGTCCAATTGATCCGGCCACATGAAGAATCGAAGTGTCAATACAAATCAACTTCTCGCATGTCTGTAAAATTTTGATCGTATCTTCAAAGGAGTGAATCGGGGGCCTTTCGACACCAAATGCATCGAGAAGCTGAGCATCCTCAGAAGAGACGAATTTTTGCGCCGAGACCCATTGAAAGCCCTGAAGTTGCAAAAGAGGAATGAGGTGATGAGCTGCCACTTCTCTTTCCGTGCTATTGACCCCGTCATTTTTCACTATACTTTTCCAAACAATTGCAATTTTACCTTTAGTAGGCCTTAAGTTGCATGGAATGGGCAGTGGGGGGAAAAGAGAGGCAATTGTTGTGTGAAAACAATAAGGAAGGCTTCCAATAAAAACAAAATAATCACATGGACCCATCATACCTTGAGGAATGTCTACGATAGTTACATCCAAATTTTGAAAGAATGAGCGTAATTCCGGTTGGACTTTCATATGGACTTTGCAGCCAAATTGTTTTTCAATGTAGGGAACATAACGACAAAACATGAGTGCATCGCCCAACCCTCCATCTTCGGCAAAGACAAGAAGTGTTTTTCCTCGAATATCTTGTCCTTCCCACATATTGTGCGGGCTGTTATTGGAAAATCGAATCCTCGCTTGGAATTTTTCAAATCCTTTTAAATAATCATCTTGTATCAAATAGGCGTGGCTTTGGTTGAATATACTTTTCCAGACCCAATCGGGCTTCATATCAATTGCTTTTTGATAGGCATGAATGGATTCATCATACCGTTTTGAAAAGAAGTAACTCATGCCCAAATAATGCCAAACTAGAGGATTGTCGCTATTGGTTTTCAAAAGTTCATTACAAAGTTCAAGGGCTTTTTCATGCTCCCCGGTTTGGAACAAACTTGTTACATTTGTTTCAAGATTATTTATTCCGATTAATTCTTTCAGCATTATTTCTCCTTAATTACTTATATTTTTAGATTATTATTCTTTTATAAAGTAATAAAGAGTTTCATTCTAGAAGAATCTATAGATCGATAAAAACCCTCTTGCAACGAGATACTAAAATTTGCATACTTCAATTTATGAGCATTACTACTGGTGTTTCAAAGACTAGAAAAGTCGTAATCTCTTATGTTAGAATGGTTTTTTATGGTTGTATAATTTTAGCTGCCGCAATCATAACTGCATACTTACTCAATTCCTTTTATCCGGTTACTAAAAATTGTGTGAGAATTTGCGACTACATCGGCTATCTTGGCTGGGCAGCTACTCTTGGATCCTGCGGCTGGGATTTAGAGACCTTAACAGGCAACAGCACCTCAGTCCGTCTCAACGAGAATCTTGCTAAAATCTTTTCCATCATCGGCATTTTTGCCTTTGTCTTAGGGCGTGAACTAATTCCCGTCATTTGATTAGGTTTTTTATTTAAATAAAATTTCTAAGATGTTACGGAAAGAAATAGAGGTGAATTATGAAAGTTGTTTTGTCTTTATTTCTTGTTTTAGGGCTTGGGTTTAGTTCTAGCTGCTCAAAATTATCAAAATTTAGAAGTTATGGGTATGCCTACCCAACTGAGGTACACCGTGACTCTCCGGATTCAATCATCACTGCAAAAGTGAAAGAGACCATTATAATGGATAGTTATCTTTCAACTAGCTCTAAGCGTGTATCTGTTACAACAAATGATGGGGTGGTTACTCTCTCAGGCAATGTTGCAAGCAAAAGAGAGATGTACAGAATCACAAAACTTGTAAGAAAAACGCAAGGCGTTACCAGTGTGGTCAACCAAATGAGCGTTGGCTCTTAAAGTTTAGGCCGCTTTTTTATATTTAGGGACTTTGAGCCCTTTCTTGCGCGCTTTAGAAAGGCCAATTGCTATGGCTTGCGCTCTGGATTTTACTGGAGCCAAGCCTTTCCCACTATGAAGCTTCCCCTTTTTATATTTCTTCATCGCCCTTTCAACATAACGTCCTGATTTTTTGCTATATTTTCCCATATCCTTATCCCTCTAAATCCATTAATAATAAATAAGTTAATATTTTTCAATTTAAATTAATGTGGATTAGTGGTAATTGTAATAGTAGGTTCATAACAAGAGGAATATGTATGAAATTGGCATTGGTTGTGTTTTTAGGAGCATGTTTAGTATTAACATCTTGCTGTGGAAGAGGCGGATGCTGCAATGAGGCTGGATGTAATGCTAGACTGAATCAACAAACTTCTCAATTACAACAAGATGAATAAAGTTAAACAAAAGGAAGGTTTTTTATGAAATTGGTTATGTGTGTATTTTTCGGGCTATGTTTAGCCTTAACATCTTGCTGCGGAAGAGGCGGATGCTGCAATGAGGCCGGATGCCAAGCTAAATATAACCAAGCAAATGGGATAACGAAAGCAGATTGGCAAATCACTGGAGAAGTGAAAAAAGCAATCGTGACTGATGGCCAATTATCTATGTCATCAAAGAGGGTTTCTGTTACAACAAATATGGGAGTTGTAACCATCTCAGGCACAGTATCAAGCAGAAATGACATGAATCGAATTGTAAGTCTTGCTAAAGCTGTACCGGGTGTACAAAGCGTTGACAACCAAATGTCTGTCGGCTCTTAACCTTTTAATTTAGAGCAAGATGAGCTTATCGTTTCTCTTGCTCTATTTTTTCCTCTACTTACTTCTTCTCGTCGTCAACGATTTCGACTTCGGCTTCTTCGACGTCGGGCTTGTCAGCTTTAGCCTCGCCTTGTTGCGGGGGAGGGGTTTGCTGTGCGCCGGCCTTCGAGAGCTCTTCGCCGATCTTTTGCATGTGCTGCTGCAGCTCGGCTGATTTGGCCTTGATTTGGGCTGAGTCTTGCGACTCGATGGCTTTTTTGAGCTCGTCTACCTTAGTTTGGATTTCAGTTGAGATGTTAGCCGGGAGCTTATCCTTGTATTCGTCTAAAGCTTTTTGGGCTCTAAATACGAGGGCATCGGCTTCGTTGCGAACTTCGATTTCCTCTTTTCGCTTTTTGTCCTCATCTGCATGAAGCTCAGCTTCTTTGACCATTTTCTGGATCTCGGCTTCGTTGAGGCCTGACTTGGCTTCAATCCGGATTTTTTGCTCTTTTCCGCTTTGCTTGTCTTTTGCTGAGACGTGGAGAATCCCGTCTGCATCGACGTCAAAGGCAACCTCAATTTGAGGCACCCCGCGTGGAGCCGGCGGAACGTCGGTGAGATCAAACCTGCCGATCTCCTTGTTGTCTTTGGCCATGGGCCTTTCACCCTGCAGAACGACGATCGTTACAGCCGGCTGGTTGTCGCTTGCTGTGGAAAAGACCTGTTTTTTCTGCGTTGGGATCGTTGTATTGCGCTCGATGAGAGGCGTCATCACGCCGCCAAGCGTCTCAATACCGAGGGTAAGGGGTACGACGTCAAGAAGAAGAACATCTTTGACATCTCCTGCAAAAATACCCCCTTGGATCGCAGCGCCTATTGCAACTGCTTCATCCGGGTTGACCCCTTTATGAGGCTCTC
>CAZXLK010000063.1:0-8238 GCA_964641775.1 uncultured bacterium
ACCTGATAATTTTTGCCGTCAGAGGCAGTTGTCCGGAATTTCCGGACAACTGATTCCTCGATTAACTCTTTCTCTTTGAATATGTTCTGTATGTGTTCGGAGATCGTCCGCTTATCTTTGTCGAATAACTCACACAGCTGTGCTTGGTTCAACCAAACGGTTTCATCTTGAAGGCGTACTTCGATCTTGGTTTGACCATCCTCTGTTTGATAGAGCAACAAGGAACTGTCTGTAGGGATAACATCCATCTTTTCCTCCAGAAATACTTCAGAATATGGGGCAACCTGGACTTGAACCAGGGACCGACGGGTTATGAGTCCCATTCTAAGTATTACTCTGAACGAAAGAGATTAAACCAGAACAGTATTTTCATATGCAAGGGGATTGATCATTTGTTCAGGTTGATGCTGAAAACTTCCATTAGATTCAAGTCATTTGCGGAAAAAATGCGGAAAAATTTTAGTTAATTTGGTGGCTTTTTCTTGATCGCATTAGGAAGGTCGCAAGCATGATAATAGAAAATCCTATTGCTCCAAGGACGTATGAAAACATCAGGGAATCTGAGAAAATATAGGCGAGGTGACCTATGTAGCAAATGATCCCTAAAGACCCGAAGAACATGAAAATTTTGCGATGGAAAAAGCCTGATATCATTAAAAATGCTATATTTATGAGAAAATAGGTGAAGTATCCCAACTCAGTTTTTAAATTCCATCCGGTGAGTCCTGTCCAAAATATAAGCATGCCAAAGAGATAGCTCCAAAATCCTAAATCCGTTTGATTCTTCCTATACAAGCCACACCCCAAGAGATTCAGAAGAGCCCCGATAATAATCGAAACAACGCTGTAATACTCGAAGAAATCTTTATTCTCACTAAAGAATAAACGGGTGACATCCATAGACATAAACCAGATAACGGTATAGATGAGAACTGTGATGAAAGGGAATCGAATAAAATATAATACTAGACAAGCAACCAGGAATGTAGAAATCTCCATTGGTAACCATCTACTCTGTATCCAATAATAAAAATCTTTGTATTCGCCAGGGGAAGCTTTCGGCCACCAATTCAGTTGGCTTTGCAAAGAATAGACAATCAGAGGAACCATGACAATTCCCAAGGAAAAGAGCAGAGCTCCAGGGACTCTCAATTTTTTTGAGTACCAGCAATAACCACCCGAGCCAAAGAAGATCAATGCATAGATGATCGAAATGAGCAGAGATGTGCTGCTGTTGAGGGTTGAGGTATAAAACCAAGTCATTGATAACATTGCAATTGCTGAGCCAATATAAAGCAAAATTGCCGATAGATTAAATTTTGGTTTGCTTGTTTGAACTTCTTGCAAAGCCCGCCATAAGCTTTCTGCTTGAGAATCTGTTAGGCCAATTCGCTTAGACGCCTTGGTAATATCATCTTTGTTTGGACTCATCGTTATTCCTAGTTCTGGCTGGGTGTTGTTCCTACAATCTTCAATGCTTCCTCATAGGTCTCTTCCATTAAGGGAATTAACTTCTCATTTGGACCTCCCCCTACCAATTCTTTAACGACTTCATTTTTCTCATTCGTATAAATGAAGGGAACAGGTTCTTCTATCTGTATTTCTGCTGATCTATAGAAGATTTTATTTTTGGCTAAAAAAACAGATGCAACGGATCCATCAAGAGGCCAATCATCTGTCTTTGTTCTGAATGAAATAGATACATCTATTCTATTTATACAAAAGGGATATTCTCTTAAATAGGGTCTGATTTTTTCATGAGTATTAATTCGTTGCAAGAGATCTTGAATAGCGCGCACCTCCATTTCCCTGGCATTATTAATCGTGGCTTTAGTATAGGAGATAAACAGTACTTCTATTTTTTCAACATCATTAGGCATGCTGCCGCCACTACCATAGCAATGAAGCTTATATTTTTTTTCCATATCATTAACGAAATCGACGACGATTTCATCAACATATTTTAAATAAGCAGGGGATTTCGTTTCTTTGGCGCTCATATTCGATCCTGTAATTAAAACAAAAATAGCTATCACTAATTTAACGTGTATTTTCACCAGATCCTCCATAGAATTTGAAATTTTCTTTCAGCTTGTCAATATGCCCTTTCCATGCCGTCCGATAGGTAGGTTGCAAGAATCCATGATCTGCTATCCATAGATTGCACTGTCCTATGCTTGACTGGCAAGACAATATACGAATGTTATAATCGGGATTATTCATGTATGGTTTAGCGTATCCGCCTGTTATATGGTCTTTTTTTGAATACACGTTTTCTACAGAGGCGCCTTGGTATCGAGCTAAAGGTTCAGCTGGGCCCACAGCAAAAATATGAAGAATTTTTTGAAGGATTTGCTGCTGGGCTTCGGTCATTCCCTCAATCGCTCTTTTTGTAATAACGCCATTTTCGCTATGGGGGATACAAAGCCAAAGAGATTGGGGATTGATATTATACAGTTTTTCACCCGTAGTAGCCATAAATTGACGCATTATACAGACAATTGGAGTTTCAATTCCATCTCGTTCTTTATTTGTTCTTTGAATATCTTTGAGCACACCCTCTGTAGGGTTGTATAAAGCCATTAAAAGAGTATCGCCTACTTCTCGTCCCACTTCCAGAGACATTTTGAAACAATCTCCAAGACTAGTGTTAATTCCATTTCCCACGGTTACTAGACTGAAATAAGTGCCTTTATTTGGAGTTATCTCGTGCAGATGCTTCATGACATCGACTTGGTCGAGTTTCAGCTCTTCGGGGGTAAATTTAAGTTGATGCCAATGTCCGCAACTGACAACAAAATCGACCTCGACGCCATTGATAGAACCTTTGGCAAGTAATGTATTAAAACCGGGTAGACGCGGGATAAGAGGGATTGGTATATTTATATTAACTTGTTCAAAGGGGTCTTCCGAAATCAATCCAAACAGATCCAAGCGATTGAGCGGACTGTTCTGTACATAGATATAGAGGTTGGCTCCGTCTACAAACCCCGCAGGATCTGGATTCAGCCAACGTCCAAGGGTAGGGTCATAGAAACGAAGACCGAAGAAAAAGAGACCCTCTTCGCTTCGTTTTGAAGAAAAACGCCAAGGATTGATGTGAGCGTGGGACTTTTCTTTACCAAATGCGTCAATTTCATACTTTTCGGGCACGTTCCCATCGGGAGAGACGATGGCGACGATATTTCCGTTGAAATCATGTAGAGGAGCATAGATGTTACTTCCGATTTCAAGTGCAACCGCAGCTCCAATATCCCCTCGTATTCCTAGGCCAAGAACTTTCAGCTCAAGAGGATAACCTCTTTCATCCTGAATTCCTATCTCCCAGTCTCGATCGTAAAGATAAAAAACTTTGCGCTCTTTTTTCCAGGCATTGGCGGTATAGACGTGGATCTCTTTTGCAAATAGCCGAGATAAAGGGTCGTAGAAATAGAGTGCCTTTCTCTTCCCTGCAGTAGTGATTTCGATCAACCTGCCGAGAGGATCAAACTGATACTCGATCAATCCATCAGCAACCGTTCTTTCTTTTGGATTGCCATTGTCGTCATAGGTCAAAGTACACTCGGGGGTGGCAGAGATCTGATTCAAATTATTGATCTCAAACTCCGTCGGATTTCCCAGGGAATCAAAGTCGTAGGCTTGGTTTCCTTCTTCTTTGAGCTGGTTCAAAGCGTCATGCTTATAGAGTTTCTCTCCAAAAAGCGAATTGTAGGTTTCGCTGACTAACCCAGAGGGTCCATAGGCAATCGAATGCTCCATTTGGGAGCAAATCTGGCTGCTTGGGCGTTCCAATAGGTCGTGGGTAGTTTGAACCTTGCCTAGGTTAAAAATGCGGTCCTCCTCATCAACATGTCCATTGCAATCAAATTTGCGGTAGCTATGCTCATACAGAAGAGTTCCCCGAGGATCTTTTCTTTGGACAGCGCTGATGTGAACGCCTTTAGTGGGATAAGCAACCGAAGAACCGTCCGGTAGGGTGAATACGATGCAGCGGCCTATCGAATCATAGTCCCACCTACTCGATAATCCTCTACCATTTGTTTCGGAAATCACCTGTCCGAAAAGGTTATATTGGCGCGTCAGAGCTGTTCCTTGAGCTAAATCAGAGATCTGAACGGGATCGAGGCCAGTTTCATAGGAGTACTGATAGTGGATTTTCCCATCTGAACTGGTTAATTCCTCCAAACGGTCGGCGCCATCATAGGTATAGTGAAGACGAATTCCACTAGGCAGAGTTTTCCATTTGAGTCGACCCCTTTGATCATAATCATAAAAAGTGGTCTTTTTTTGCCCACTTTCAGTCTCCTCTATTACCCTCCCCATCGCATCATATTTCCAAGTGATCGTAATTTCTTTGATCGGCGTGCCATCCGAATAAACATAAGAGATCCGTTTAGCTTGATTTCCTGAAGCGTCATACAGAAACCTCTCTTTGAAAACGGTTTGTCCATGGGTATTTTTCTTTTCTCGCGATACGATCCGCTCGCCTGCATCATAGGTCTCAATAGTCGCTTGGCCAAGAGGGTCGGTCGTAGTTTTTTGCAATACATTTTGATCCAGTTCATTCTTGAAAAACTCGTTCCACACAAAAGTTTTTATGTGGCCGTTGGGATCAGTATGGCTTGATAATTTACCATCTTTATAGCTAAACAGATCGACAGATTCCCCTTGGGAGGTTTTGCGAATAGCTTTTTCTTTGCGGTTTTCCTGGTCGTAGAAGAATTTCATCCAGTTTTCAATACGACCTGTTGGTTCTTCTTCCCATTGCTCTTCAACAAGCCCCTCTACATTGTGTTTTTGAATTAGAGCAACTACTCCGTTATCTGTCTTCTTCAAGAAGCCAAGAGAATCATAGGTAAAAGTGATTTTTCGATCTTCTGCTTCTTCTGCAATTTTTCGTCCTGCCCCGTCATAGCTGAATTGTGTTTTCAATCCACTTGTACCGGTGTAAGAAAAAAGTTGGAAAGAGCCATAGTCCCATTCTTCAGAAATTATAGCTTTTCCTTGTGCAGAATAAGTTGTTTTAGAAGTTTGTCTCTTAAAGAGATCATACTCATAGCGTACCTCAGTACCATCTGCATACAGGGTCTTTTCCAGGGTACCGTTTTTCTTATAGAAATGGCGAATTGCAATCCCATCAGCGTGGATCACCAAAGTGGGTTTTCTGAACAGGTTATAAATGCTCTGAGTCTTCTCCTTCAAGGGCATTTCTGCCAAAGAAAGATTACCTTGTATGTCATAATCAAACTTCAGAATCGGGCTATATGCTAGGCCTTCTTCATTCTTACATTCAGAGAGCTCAGTAGTCTTCCGATTTCCGAAAAAGTCATAGGTGTGAATCGTTTGATTCCCCCTGAAATCCGTTTGCGAAAGAATTCTTCCTTTCAGGTCATAAGAAGTAATTGCAATTTTTCCCATATCGGGCTCTTCGCAGGATTTCATGCGATTTGCCTCATCATAAACAAAAATTTTTTTAGAAGTGCCGACCTCTTTAGATTCTTCAAGGCTGCCCTGAGCATTATAGCGGTAGATGTTTTCTCGGCCCAAGGGAGTGGTTTTTCGTTTCACTAAACCAAAATCGTCATACTCAATCATAATCGTATATCGGCTCACTCCCAACGCATCGAAAACCCCCTCAGCACAAACTCTTTGATTCAAATAGGAATATTTGGTTTTTTTTAAGAGATTTAAGGTTTGTGTGTTAAGATCCAAGTAAAATTCAGAAATCGATTCTGGTAATCCAGTGCCGGTATTGCGCTCATACCGTTTTTCGAGCCGTTGTGTCACGCCTCTTATATCATTTGATTCTGAAGAAGAACCATCATCCACGATTTCATGTACGATCAGATTGTCATCATCATAAAATGAAAATTCTCGAATGAGAATTCTTTCATTTTTGTCTTTCGTTAGTTTTGCTATACAGAGATCGGTCCCGGGTTTATAAAAATATTCATAAGTCGGCCCATCTTCCTCATTTTCAATTTTGAGAAGATTGAATTGATCTTTGTAGTAAGAGTAAGTTTTTCGAAAATTTTCGCCACCGCTGCATCTCCCTTGAGTGTCGATTTGAAGAGGCGCCGTTTCATTTCCAGTGAGATATCCCCATAGGACTTCTTCCACAACGTTGCCTGCATCATAGACAAATGTTTTTGCAAATAATAGTTGCTGGCGCTCATCCAACATCGCTTTGCAGCGAAGCTCCTTCTCTTCCCAGTAAAATTTTTGAGATGATCGAAGTTGGTCTTTTTCATCGAAATATTCGATTAGGGTCAGACGCTCTGCATCATGGTGGTATCGAACGAGAAGACCTTCAGCGTCTCTTGCATCCGTACGGTTGGGGAAATAAGAAAAATGAGCGATCGTGACCTTTTCGCCCTTAGGTCCGACAGGAGCTAAAATCTTTTCCACTTTGTCTATATGAAATTCTTTTTGCTCGGGGTATTTAGCCCATTTCCTATCTTGGCTCTTTTTGGATGGTAAGTAATACTGAACCGAAAAAGGCTCTTTCCCTCCCAAATCGATTGAAGCCAACCGTGCGCCGATTCCCTTTCGTCCTGGTGTTAGGTTAAACTTTTCATGAGGACGACAGTTGCTTTGCATTTCATTGATATAATTGCGATTTTCATGGCAGGTTGTTTTATAGTGAAGCTGCTTTCCATCAGAGGCTCTGAACCTGATTTCAAAAGGTTTTCCTTTTTTTAATTCCAAATAGTCGATATTCACTGTAGCAAAAACTTTTGAGCCAGATGGATTTGTCGATTCAATTCTTTTTAGATGGGTTGTCTTTGTATCATGAATGTAACGTAACTGATGGCCGCTAGGGAGTAATTCGGTATCGAGAAGATAAAAAGTTTTTCCCCAATTCTTTTCATTATATTTGTGCAAACTAGGCCCTTGGTATATCCTTTGTCCTCCATCCGGTAAAAATAAAATAGCAACTCCAGCTTTTAGATCGATTTGTAAGAGGTTGTTTTGCACATTTGTTCGTCTATTTAGCTTTCCAGATCCTTGGCTTACGTTGATCGTTGGCTTAAAGAAGATAGTGTGTTTTGAGCTTTTGTGGCTATAGGCATAAGGGATCATATTTCCGCTTGGCTCTGGTAGGTATACTTTAAAAAACTGTCTATCATATGCGGTTTCAATGAGTAGATTTGTATGAGGGAGTAGATTCCATCCTCCCTGAACAAGCCATCCACCTCGTATACCTCTTAAAATTAGGTCAAAATTTTTTTCCGTTCGCTCAAGAGCGCCAGAACTGAAGTATGTCCTGGGAATGAGAATTGGTTGGGCGCCCTCTATCACAGCATCTTGGAAGGAGATGTTGAGATTTCCCGTAATGACATTTACATGATGAAAGATTGTGGGATCCTCATTTTCAGTGAATGATTGATTCAAATCAGCAAATATCAAAAATGGAGTCAGCAACAGAAAGAGGAGAATGTGTACCATTTTTCACCAAATGAAAATGGATAACATCTTAAATAAATCGAAAATTTTCACACAACAAATATTCATTACTAAATCTTGTTTGGTATTGATTTAAAATATTTTCTGCATGTTATTTTGCATAAATCAATAGAAGGCAAAGAAGATTGAGGCTTGTTCGGGGAGATTCAGAAAATTTTGGCTAGACTTTAGATTTAGTTCATTTGCGGAAAAAGTCAAAATCTAATTGGCGACAAGACACTTAAACTATTGAAAACAAATGGGGCAACCTGGGATTGAACCAGGGACCGACGGGTTATGAGGGAGGGAGCATTCCATCCCAACCAGCGACATCCAACCTTTATGGATATGAGTATAAATAAGTTGAAGAATTGCTGCAACCGGATTCTACTGATCAAAACTGGTTAAATGGTAGGGTCGTTGCACCGCCATTGCACCGTTCTGTAGGATCAACCTTAGTGGTTCATCTGGGGCTTGATAAGATTTATTCCGCTTCAAAGCCGTGAGATTCGAATTTTAATTCTCGACCATTTTCAGTGACAGTCCTGATTACATGATCAGGCGTCTCCTCTGGCAGGTCAGCTTCAATTTCCATAGTAACACGAACTTTAGATTTTACAAGTCCTACAAGGTGAGTAATCACTTCATCTGCCACTTTGCTCGCTCCGAGCCCGACACGCGCTGGATCAAGGGACACGACTCCGAAATACCGTCTCAGTTTCTTGATAGGAGGTGTTGTAGTAATCGGACCTGGTGGCTGAGGTGACAAGGGATCAGGATTCAGCTTTGGAG
>CAZXLK010000064.1:0-8152 GCA_964641775.1 uncultured bacterium
TTTCCGAACAACAGATGTAACAGTAACTTTAGAACTTCCAGCAGGAACTGAGATGCTGATGCAGGGCGATAACGTAGAGTTAACAGCCGAACTCATCTCTCCAATTGCAATGGAAGAAGGAATGCGATTTGCGATCCGAGAAGGTGGCAGAACGATCGGCGCCGGAACGGTAACCAAAATCCTTAAATAAGGGAATTTGTCGCAAAGGCGAATGTTTGGGGATAGATGCGTAGCTAGCAGATTTCCCCAAATACAGGGGTGTGTAGCTCAGTTGGTAGAGCAGCGATCTCCAAAGTCGCGGGTCGGGGGTTCGAGTCCCTCCGCACTCGATGGAAAAGTTGTGAGGAAGTAAGTGACAACAATCATTACTTATAAGAATCGAGTTTCTTTTTTTCGAGAAGTGCTAAGTTAGATGAAATAATTCAGTTGTTCCTCCAAGGGTGAGCTGATTTTTTGTACGAAAGCGGGCATAATTGCAACGTTTATATTTGGTTTCGCGATCTACTTAGTGGATTTAGGGCTTGGTTCCGTTTTAAAAGGGGCTAATGCCGTATTCCAAATGATTTTCGGGTAAAGGAATGTATATGCAGAAATGGTATGTCGTCCAGGTCATGTCAAGCCAAGAGCGAAAGGTCAAAAAAGCGATTGAAGAATTTCGCCATAACAAGGGCTTTGATGATGATATTTTGGAAATCCTGATCCCAACTGAAAATGTCTCTGAAGTAAAACGGGGCCAGCACAAGATTTCAGAAAAGAGGATGTGGCCCGGCTATATTTTGGTAAAAATGAATTTAACTGATGATGCTTGGGCATATGTAAAAGATACGCCCGGAGTCATTGACTTTTTGGGAGGGGAGCATCCAACTCCTTTATCTGAAAAGGAAGTGCTCGACATCATGAAGGAACTTGAAGACCGCCAAAAAAGCGTTGTGCAGAAGCACAAAGTCGAAGTGGGAGACAAGGTCAAAATTACCGATGGTGTTTTCGTTAACTTTATCGGTACTGTTACTGAAGTCAACCATGAAAAAGGACGTCTTAGCGTAATGGTCTCTATTTTCGGGCGCGATACCCGCGTCGACGATCTGGAGTTTTGGCAGGTGGAACAATCTGCTGAAAACGCAGGATAACAAAACCGGGGAGAAACTAAGGTTTCGTTTGGACTCGTAAAGGAATGCAATGGCAAAAAAACTAGTTAAACAAATCAAACTGCAAATTTCTGCAGGAAAGGCAAATCCAGCGCCACCTATCGGCCCTGCCTTAGGATCGGCTGGAATCAATATCATGGCCTTTTGTAAGGAATTCAATGCAAAGACGCAAGATAAGGCAGGAGATATACTTCCCGTCATCATTAGCGTTTTTCAAGATAAAAGTTTTACTTTTATTACTCTCGAGCCGCCAGTATCTCGGATGATATTGAAAGAGCTCGGAATCGAATCGGGATCGAAAGTCCCTAATCGCGATAAGGTGGGAAAGCTCACCCGTTCACAAGTGAAAAAAATCGCCAATGCGAAAGCCAAAGACATGCGGATTGCATCTGAGGCCGGAGCTGAAATGATGGTGATGGGAACTGCTCGCTCCATGGGCGTAGACATTGTGGAGGGATAAGATGGCACACCGTTCAAAAAGAATGAAAAAAGTCGATGAAATGGTCGATAAAAATAAAGTCTACAAACTCGATGAAGCTGTAGAAGTTTTGAAAAAATCTCCTCCTGCGAAATTTGATGAGTCGGTCAATGTGGCTTTGAAAATTGGTATTGATACGAAAAAATCGGATCAACAAGTGAGAAGCACGGTATCGCTTCCTCATGGAACCGGGCGCAAAGTCCTCTTGGTAGTGATCGCAAAAGGGGAAAAGGCTAAAGAAGCGCTCGAAGCCGGAGCTGACATGGCCGGTGCTGAAGAGCTTTTAGAGAAAATCAAAGGGGGATGGACCGATTTTTCCGCCTTGATCGCAACTCCCGATATGATGCGGGAACTTGGAAAGCTTGGAAAAGTTTTGGGACCAAGAGGCTTGATGCCGACTCCCAAAGCAGGAACGGTAACTTCTGATGTTGCAAAAGCAGTAAAAGAAGTAAAAGCAGGCAAAATCGAATTCAAAGTCGATAAAACTGGAAACATCAATAGTGCTGTAGGAAAAATTTCATTTTCATCTCCTCAGCTCGTAGAGAACATTCGATCGCTTTTACAAGCAATTGCCCGATCTAGGCCTGCAAGCGCAAAGGGAAATTTCCTCCGCTCGCTCTATCTATCAACGTCGATGGGTCCAGGCTTAAAAATTGATTTACAATCATTGGATTTGGGTTAAGGAGAGATTTTTATGAGAAAAGAAAAAACACTCCTGTTGGATGAAATTCGAGAGAAGATCGACGGATCTACAGCCCTGATTATCACACGGTATGAAAAGCTTGAGCCAAATGCTTCATGGAAGCTTCGAAGTGAGCTTGCAAAGTCGGGTAGTATTTTTGAAGTCGTCCGTAAGAGAATCTTTTTAAAAGCCGCATTGGATGCTGGCATCAAAATCGATAACGCTCTTTTACAAGGCCATGTCGGGGTGATCTTTATAAACCAACCTGATGCAATGCCATCTACTAAAACCATCTACAAATTCTCCGATGAGAATGAGAAGATTGTTCAGGTTTTATGCGGTCAAATCGAAGGAAAAATAGTGCCTGGGGTCGATTTGGAAGCCCTTTCCAAACTACCCGGAATTCAGGAAATGCGCGCAATGCTCTTGGGACTGTTTACAACACCTATGTCTCAAATGCTTGCTGTTTTAGTGGCCGTTATGGCAGAGCCGCTTTCCATTATCAGTCAAAAAAGTGAACAAAAAAATGAGGAACAATCATGAGTCAACAATTAGATGAACTTGTAGAAAAGTTGAGTCAGCTGTCTGTTTTGGATATGGCGCAGCTCAAAAACAAACTAGAAGATAAATGGGGCGTTAAAGCAGCTGTAGCAGTAGCTGCTGCACCGGCTGCAGCCGCTGCAGGAGAAGCCCCTGCCGCAGAAGCTACTGAATTCAAAGTTGTTTTAGAAGGTCCAATTCCTGACGACAAGAAAATTTCTGTCATTAAGGCGGTACGCGAAGTTACCGGTCTTGGCTTGAAAGAAGCAAAAGACCTCGTAGAAGGTGCACCAAAAGACCTAAAAGCGTCTTGCCCGAAAGCAGAAGCAGAAGAGATTCAGAAGAAAATCACTGCAGCAGGCGCAAAAGTTACCTTAAAAGGGTTGTAAACTTTTGTATAAGAATGTTACTATGTTTTGCAGAGGCTGTCATACAGGTAGCTTCTGCTTTCATTTTTTATTTTGACAATCAAGCGTGTAGGAGCGAGTGCCCATGTTAAAAAAGCCCCCAAAACGGGTGAGTTTTCGCGAGCGGGAAGAGATCATTGATCTTCCTAATCTGATTGAGATTCAGATTAAATCCTATAATCAATTTCTTCAATCCCATCTTTTACCCCATGAAAGGGAAAATATTGGACTGCAGGAAGTGTTTAGCGAAATTTTTCCTATAAAGTCTTATGATGAAAAAACCGTTTTGGAGTTTCTCTCCTATAACCTGGGAATCCCGAAGTACTCCCCGGAAGAGTGCATTCGCCGCGGAATCACGTACAATGTGACCCTAAAAGTAAAATTTCGTTTAACAGATGAGACCGGCATTAAGGAAGAAGAAGTCTATATGGGCACCATCCCCATTATGACCGATAAGGGGACCTTCATCATCAATGGAGCAGAAAGGGTAATCGTATCCCAGCTCCACCGATCTCCCGGCATCTCCTACGAACAAGAAAGGCACCCCAAAGGAACGATTATCTATTCATTCCGCATTATTCCTTATCGCGGAAGCTGGCTGGAAGCCTCCTTTGACAATAATGACCTTGTTTATATCTATGTCGATCGAAAAAAACGAAGACGGAAGATCCTTGCCACGACCTTTATCCGAACCCTTGGATATTCCACAGACTCAGACATTTTGGAAGAATTTTTTGAAACTGTAAAAGTCAAAATCAAGAGCGATAAAGACTTTGTTAAACTCGTTGGAAAAATTCTTGCTGAAGATGTAGTTGATGAACAAACCGGCCTTGTCTTTGGGAAAGCTTCAGAGAAATTGACAACTGCAATGCTCAAGCGGATGGTCGATGAGAAAATCCAAGCAGTCCGAATTGCAGAAGAAGCAGATGAAACGCACCCGATCATCAAGATGCTATCAAAAGACACGACTGATTCCTATGAATCAGCGCTTAAAGATTTCTACAGAAAAATCCGTCCCGGCGAGCCCCCTACTTTATCGAATGCCCGTTCCACCATTATGCGCCTTTTCTTCGATCCGAAGCGCTACAACCTGGGCAGAGTTGGCCGTTATAAATTGAACCGCAAACTTGGCATTGGAATCGCTGATGAGGATATGAGCGTCGTGACCATGCGGAAAGAAGATGTCATTCACGCCCTCAAATATCTCATCCGCTTAAAACTCGGCGATGAAAATGCAAATATCGATGATATCGATCATTTGGGCAATCGGCGCGTCCGCTCTGTCGGAGAGCTGATCCAAAACCAATGCCGTATTGGCCTTGCCCGCATGGAAAAAATCATCAAAGAAAGGATGAATCTTTTTGATTTTTCATCCGATACAATGACTCCGGGAAAAATTGTCTCTGCAAAAGGGCTAGCAGGAGTATTGAAGGATTTCTTTGGAAGATCTCAGCTTTCCCAATTCATGGATCAAACGAATCCGATTTCAGAGCTGACACATAAAAGACGCCTTTCTTGTTTAGGACCCGGCGGCTTGAACCGTGAAAGGGCAGGCTTTGAAGTGCGAGATGTCCATCCATCTCACTATGGAAGGATTTGTCCGATTGAAACACCGGAAGGACCAAACATTGGTTTGATCACATCTCTATCAACATTTGCCAAGATCAATGAATTTGGTTTTATTGAAACCCCTTATCGAATTGTTAAAGAGGGGGCAGTTACCGATGAAATCGAATACATGACGGCAGACCAGGAAGCTGATCTTGTCATCACCCAGGCATCTACGCCTCTCGATAAATTCAGCATGTTTGAAACAGAGCTTTGCTGGGCCCACCAAAGAGGTGAGCCAATGGAAATTGAAACGACCAAAGTTACGCATATGGACGTTTCTTCAAAACAGCTCGTTTCGATTGTTGCAGGACTCATTCCATTTCTAGAGCACGATGATGCTAACCGAGCCTTGATGGGATCGAACATGCAAAGGCAAGCCGTACCGCTTCTTAAGACCGAAGCTCCTATTGTAGGAACGGGGCTTGAGGGCAGATCAGCGCGCGACTCAGGCGCTGTTGTTGTTGCCATTGAAGACGGAATTGTTGAATATGTCGATGGATTTAAAATCGTAGTTGCTCCAAAAGACAATCCGCTCAATAAACGGACCTATGTTCTCAAAAAATTCATGAGATCTAATAGCGGATCTTGCATCAACCAAACGCCGCTTTGCAATGTAGGCGATAAGATCAAGGCAGGAGATGTTTTAGCAGATGGACCCGCTACTGACAAAGGGGAAATCGGACTTGGGAAGAACGTCCTGGTGGCCTTCATGCCTTGGTGCGGATATAACTATGAAGATGCGATCATCATCTCTGAAAAACTCATCCGGGAAGATGCATACACTTCGATCTATCTAGAAGAATTTGAACTCACTGCCAGGGACACCAAACTCGGCAAAGAGGAAATCACAAAAGATATTCCGAATGTCTCCGAAGAGATGCTCAAAGATCTTGGAGATGATGGAATTATCCGAATCGGCGCTCAAGTGGAGCCGGGATCGATTCTGGTAGGAAAAATCACTCCAAAATCAGAAACGGAACTCTCTCCTGAAGAGAGGCTCCTTAGAGCAATTTTCGGTGAAAAAGCAGCTGATGTAAAAGATGCATCATTAACAGCGCCACCGGGAACTGAAGGCGTGGTCATGGATGTGAAAGTCTTTTCACGGAGAGACCGTCTTTCTAAAACCGATGATGAACTCGTTGAGGAAGCAACTCGCATAAAAGATATCCATTCCGATTTCAAAACAAAAGAAGCGGAGCTTCAAATTGAGTTCCATGAAAAACTAGGCGCCCTCCTCTTAAATGA
The DNA here is from genome assembly GCA_964641775.1 of uncultured bacterium. Lineage (GTDB taxonomy): Bacteria > Chlamydiota > Chlamydiia > Chlamydiales > SM23-39 > CAIPFQ01. The sequence continues at coordinate 6,109 of CAZXLK010000064.1, forward strand.
AAAAGCGCCGGCTTCTATCATGCATCGCAAATCGGGCGAAGTTTTGATTGAAGAAGGACAAACAATTTCCCAGGAAATGATCGAGCAGCTTGAAAATGAAAAAGCGGAAGATCTGATCATGGCCGACAAGGAGATCTATGTCGAGCTGAAAAAAATCTTACGCGATTTCGAGCTCAGTTACCAAAGCCTTCAAATGCAGCATAAAACGGAAATCGAATTCATGCGCAAAGGCGATACCGATCTAGATCCCGGGGTCATTCGACAAGTTAAAGTCTATGTTGCAACGAAGAGAAAACTCCAGGTAGGCGACAAAATGGCAGGAAGACATGGAAATAAGGGGGTTGTAGCCCGACTTGTTCCAGAGGCCGACATGCCCTATTTGCCGAATGGAGAGACAATCGAAATCATTTTGAACCCACTTGGAGTCCCTTCTCGTATGAATATGGGACAGCTTTTGGAAACGCATCTTGGTTATGCGGCGAAAAAGGCAGGTATTTATGTAAAGAGCCCGGTATTTGAAGGCTTCCCGGAATCCAAAATCTGGGAAATGATGAAATCCCAAACGATGTTCAAAGATGGTAAAGTCTATCTTTATGATGGGCGGTCCGGAGAGAGATTCGATAACCCAGTTGTTGTTGGCTACATCTACATGATGAAACTTAGCCACTTGGTTGCCGATAAGATCCATGCACGCTCGATTGGTCCTTATTCTCTTGTCACGCAGCAGCCTCTTGGCGGAAAAGCCCAGATGGGCGGCCAGCGCTTTGGGGAGATGGAGGTATGGGCATTAGAGGCTTATGGAGCTGCCCACCTCTTGCAAGAGATGATGACAGTCAAATCCGACGATGTTGCCGGAAGAACGAGAATTTACGAATCGATTGTAAAAGGCGAAAACTCCCTTGTTGCCGGAACGCCTGAATCGTTCAATGTATTGGTTAAAGAGATGCAAGGTCTATGCCTTGATATCCGAACAGAATTTGTAGAGTAAGGAAAAAAGATGCCCCCTTTTGATGCAGATGAAGATGTAAGAAGCGCACATTTCGACAAGTTGACCATTAAAATTGCTTCCGATGAAGTGATTGGAAACCAATGGTCGCGCGGCGAGATCAAAAAACCGGAAACTATCAACTACCGCACTTTCAAGCCGGAAAAGGGAGGTCTTTTTTGTGAAAAGATTTTCGGACCCATGCGCGATTGGGAATGTGCTTGTGGCAAATACAAGAAAATCAAGCATAAAGGTATTGTTTGCGACCGTTGCGGCGTAGAGGTCACCCTCTCCAAAGTCCGTAGGGAAAGAATGGCGCATATTGACTTGGCCGTTCCTGTCGTCCACATTTGGTTTTTCAAAACAATGCCGTCTCGCATCGGCAATCTTCTCGGAATGTCCACTGCGGATCTTGAAAGGGTCATCTATTACGAAGAATATGTGGTAACCGATCCCGGCCGGACTGATCTACAAAAAAAGCAGCTTCTCAATGACAATGAATACCGCGAAGCGCAAGAAAAATGGGGAACCGACGCTTTTACTGTCAAAATGGGAGGAGAGGCAATTCATGCCCTTCTTCAAACAGAAGATCTCTCATCACTAGTTGTCGATCTCAAAGACAAACTCCGCAAAACCAAATCGATGCAAGCCCGAATGAAGCTTGCAAAACGGCTAAAAATCGTGGAAGGATTTTCCCAATCGACCAACCGTCCCGAATGGATGGTTTTAGCCAGAGTTCCTGTAATCCCTCCTGATCTAAGACCGCTTGTACCGCTAGATGGAGGCCGTTTTGCAACTTCTGATTTGAATGACCTCTATCGTAGAGTTATCAACCGCAATAACCGATTGAAATCGATTCTCAAGCTCAAAACTCCCGATGTGATTGTCCGCAATGAAAAAAGGATGCTCCAAGAGGCAGTCGATGCCCTCTTTGACAATGGCCGCCACGGCCACCCGGTCATGGGTGCGGGAAATCGGCCTTTAAAGGCCCTTTCTGAAATGCTCAAAGGAAAGCAGGGTCGTTTCCGTCAAAACCTTCTTGGAAAACGGGTCGATTAT
>CAZXLK010000065.1:0-8143 GCA_964641775.1 uncultured bacterium
GCACCGGGGTCCCCGAAGACGCATCGTCTTTGGGGTGGAAGCGCAAACGTTCACGTTCACGGGTGTTGTGTAAACACATAAGCAATATTTTGTCTTCTAGCCCAAGCGGCTAAAAAGTCATTGAGATTATAGGCTACATGGGTTTTGGCATCTTCGGGGAAAGCGGGATCCATGCAAAGGACTTTTTCATCTTTATAACCAATGACTGTTAACAAATGGCCAAATGTTAATGGAAGATAGGAACCGGGAAGGGGGCCTCGAACACTGACAATGACGGGAAGGCCTTTGAGAAGATAGGAATGTAGGGTTTGAAAAGATCCTAAGCGTTGGGTTCGGATTCGGAACATTTCTTTTAATTCCTCGTAGCTTTGCGCTGTATTTAAGATCCAATTTCCGTAGATATCAAACTCCATATCGTGGACTTTTTTAGCAAATTCGATGGGGCATATTTTGGTTTTGCTTAGATAGCTGATCACGGCTGAGGTGGAAGCGGGAGAGCAAAAATCTTTGGCTCTTGGGTGATTGAGGATGAGCTGAGAGATTTTTGGAAAGTTGGATAGTTGGATAGGGGGGAGATCTTTTGGGGGAGAAATAGCAAAGTTGGATAAATTGGAAATGCATGCATAAAGAGAATGGAGATTTTCCAAATTGGTGCCGTTTTGACATGTCACTTTGATCCGAAATGCAGTGCAAAGGCCATCTTTTGCATAGACTGCATCTTGATAGGATTCGATTCTGCTTCCAATAATGGAGTGCTGATAGGTTTTTTGTGTATTGTGCCCCCATTCGGCATAGCGGATCCAGGGAGACCATTGGCCTTGTAAAAGGCTGACCCAAAAGGTCCATTTTCCAATTGATGGCCTAAGGCCATTCCATGACAGAATGAGTTCATCAAAATTGGATAGCTCTTCCATCTTCCAGGTAAATTCTTTTTGCTTTCGATCTTTAGGTCTAAGATCAGAGAAGTGTGTAACAGTGAATTTGGGAGCAGTAAGTGTTGATGTAACCATACTCCCAAATGTAGGGAGATTCTATTTTTACTTCAACTTATGATAGAGAGCTTGCATTCTGGGGACGACTTTATCCATTGTAGGGCGCTCTTTTCTTTCTGATCGCATCATCTCTTTTAAGAGCTGGATCAACTCTTTGAGCTCCAGCCTCTTCCCATGTTTTTCTTCCAATTTTGCAAGGAGTGCTGCCAAATACCTCTCTACATGGCCATCGATATTTGGGCTTGTTTTAGAAAAGTATGAGTAGAAAGTGCCTATAAAAGTATTGAAATAATCGACTGAATCTTTGTGCGGGGCATCCTTTGCAATGGAAAAATACCTTTCGATTCCTCCCCTTGGCTTTTTTATCAGTTTGACTTTCTTTGGATCAATTTCTCTTGGTTGAATGAGCATATCTTCTTCATTTTTTAGAAACTCTTGCTCCAATAAACGGACAGTGATCATTCCAACGCCAAAGACTTCCCCTTTTCTGCTAGACCATCTTTCAGGAGGCATGAAGCGGTGGTTTCCCGTGTGATAAAATTTGATATTTGATTTGCCTGCTTTTCCCCAATCGGCAATTTTGGCAACGGGGCCATCTTCTGTATTGTAAACAAGGACGTTGTCCAATTTGACATCTCCATGCTGATATCCCGCAGTGTGAAGATCTCTAAATCCTTTCATGATTTGTAAAGTTAGCTTGAGGCTGTTTGAAAACCCATATTTTTCCTTTCGCATGAGTACATCGAGATCCCCTTGTCCTTTTTTTGCAACGACAGGTTTTTGACCATTGATCGAAATTTGGGGAGCATAGGCAAAATCTACTGCCAAGTTCTGTGCACTATCCACCATTCGTCTGATTTCAGAGCTAGTCCAATCTATCTTTGAGCCTTTTTTTAAGTAAAAGCCAAGTCTTGGATGTTTTCCGTGCAAAGCGTTCATGAGTTTTTCAGTTGTCGGAAATTGTAGAGCCAAATTTTTGGCCATGAGTTTTGCAACAATTGGGCGATTTCCCATTGTTTCTAAGATTTTAGCGACATTGGCAATTTGAACTTCATTTTTGATGTTCTTGCTGATTTTGACTTCATTATGAAGCTCTCTTGTATGTAAAAGCCAGTTTCTCGGAACCATATAAACAAGATCATCTCTAACGGAGTCTGCTTTATAGACCAATTTTGTCGCCCCTTTACCCAAAATTTGCGGATTTTTGGGGGAGGGAAGATTTTGAATATTCAATTCGAATTTCTTTAGTTTACTAAGCCGCTGTTCGATCTTGCTCCAGCCATCGTCTTTTTTATTGATAGGCTTTATTTTCCAAGGGTCGAAATGATTTTTTGGAACATAGTTTAGAATGTTTTTTATATTCATCATAATAATTCCTATCTCAATATTATATATAATATGAGGATAAGAATCAATAATATTAAATAATTTAATTATCTTTTAACACCGAGAAGGCAGAGGATGGAGGAGATGGCTGCCAAATAGTAAAAAAGGGCGCTATAGCCAAAATAAGACATGGTTATAGAGGCAAATAGAGGCCCAATCATCGCGCCAATTGCATAGGCAAGGACAAAACCCCCGGTGGCAGCTACAATCTGATTTTCGGGCACTTTCTCGCAAAAATAGCTCATGCTAAGAGGGTAGATTGTAAAGGAAAATCCTCCCAAGAACCAGCCAAGGAAAAATAAAGAAATTCCTTGAGTTTGGGTAATCCCTAAAGCAAGAAGCACCGTCATGAAAGAGGCCGTATTTAAGACGGTCAGCCGGCTTGTTTTATCAGCCCACAATCCCAGCGGCCATTGGAATAGGAGCCCCCCAAAAATGATGATTCCCATGAGGGTGCCGATTTCTGCAATTTCCAGTCCCATTTCTTTGCCATAGATGGGGACTAGAGAATGGATCGAGCCAAGGATCATGCCGGCAATGAGTCCCCCAATGATCCCAAATGGAGAGAGGTGAATCAGCTCTTTCAAGCGGATCGGAGCATACTCCATTTTGGGCCCATTTTCCCTTTGGAGCCAAAGGGGAAGGGCTGAAAGGGCAAAAAAAAGGGCCGCGAGAAAGAAGGGGACGATCGATGAGCCATCGATCAGGTTGAATACAAATTGTCCTGCACAAAGAGCAAGATAAAGAACTAGATGATAAAGGCATAGAGATGAGCTTCTCTCATTATTCTCAGCTTTTAAAAGACACCAGCTTTCAATGACAATATAAACTCCTGCAGTACAAAAGCCGCAAATAAAGCGCAAAATGCTCCAGTAAACCGGGTGGATCCAAAGCATTTGGATTAGGACTAAAAAAGTAAAAACCGCTGCAAAAATGGTATAGGTTTTGATATGGCCGGCTTTACTGATCCATCTGCCAAGATAAAGAGATCCGACCAAAATCCCAAGATAAAGAGTTGATGCTACGGCACCTATCGTTTGGATGGATGAGCCTTCCATTTGCAGCCGAATGGTAACAAAGGTGTTTAACATTCCGCTGCCAATCATTAATAAAGATAGACTTAAGAGCGGGGCTGATAATTTTTTAATTAATCCGTTCATAATAACAATTAAATTACATTTAGATTTTTTTGTAATTGATTAATTAATGCGGAAAGAAAGATAATAAATATGGGATAGCTATGACTCGGAAAATTATCGAAGTTCTTGATTTTCAAGACGCAATGGATAATCTTGCAACCATTGCCGAAATCGATATGGAGCATCCGCCCCTTCTTGGAATGGTTAAAGGAAATTCCCTTGTCACTGACGCCGAAGAGTTTCCAATGGGAACTGTCCAATGGCTTAGCGGCGAAGGGGAAGGGCCGATTTTAGAAATCTTAGATAAAACATATAGAGCCATTTACCAACATCTTCTCTCTTTATATGAAAGTGTAAATACCGATTGGGAAAACGAAAAGCTGAAAAAGGGGACTCAGGCAATGATGACCCTTGCTTTAGAGTCTGCAGAGAAAATGGATCGGTATTTGGCATTTCGGATCGAAAAGCCGCTTCCAAAAATCACTCTGAGTGAAGTCTTTAAGACCTTGCAGCAGTTCTTTCTATATAGCATTCAGCCTAAATTTGGAGAGAATTTAGAAGGAGAGGAAGCTTGGGGAGAAGAGTGGAAAGAAAATAAAGAGGCGCCATCTAGCACGGCGTCAGGGCTAAAAGATTTTGAAACGGTCAAAAGGGATAAAGAATATGAGCTTTTTTATATCCGAGATGCTGATGGAAATCCCTATTTTTCCAAAGATCTTTTGCGAAACATTAAGCTCTCTGTTGATTTGCAAGCAGTTCCCCAAACATTTGAAGAAGATCCTTTCCTGAAGATCAGAGCAATGCAAGATCGGGATCTCAATGCCTCAGCAAGCCAAATTATCGGAGATGCTATTGGAGTCATCGATGATTATTTACATATTGCTAAAAAGCTGGAAAATAATGATTTAGCAAAAGAGATCAATCAAGCGCTTTTTGCCCTTTTTCTAGCCGCAAATCCCCAAAATTTGCTGGGAAATACCTTTGCCAAAAGCGCCCAGCAATATTTTTTAGATTTTCAAGTGTTTTTGAGGAGCTCAGTAAATACGAAAGAATATCAAAAGGCAATTGCTTATGGTACTGAAGATGACAAAGTTTTAACTCTTTTAATGCAGCTTACCCACACTCTTGCCTATGCATTTTTTCGAAGAGTGGGGGGGATCAAACAGGAAGTAATTGGCCTCATCCATAGAACAATGCGAAAAGGGGAAGAAAAAGATGCCTCCAAAAAAAAGCTTTCAAAAGAAGAAAGTGTTTGGAATGCATTTTTACAAGGAGATGAAAGGATCCGGACATTCTTTTTACAATTTCCAAATGGTCCTCTTTTTAAAATCCTAGATTTAATTCGAGAAGAAGAAGAGGAAAATATACAAATTCCATTTGATCCCATTGTGCAGGGAAATTTGCCTTCATCGATCTATAAAATTAAGCATAAAGAAAAAGAAATGATTGTTATGCGCATTCCATCACCAATCAGGCAAACTACGATCCAAAAAGGGGAAATTACAGAAGGTTTTAAAGGCTTTTTAAGAGCTCTTTCTTATAAAAAGAATAAGCATCTTCTCATCAATATGAATGATCGGACTTCCTGGAGAGAATTTGCAAGATGCCAACTTCTTGAAAATTTGGAAAAAAACGCAGAGTTTAGCCAGCAATTTATTGTCATTACTTTGCCTAAAGATACCGACTTTTACTTCCAAAATAATGAGTATCTCAATCTCAATAAGGCAAGTGATTTCATTGCAGCGTTTCTTGAACAAATAGAATCGGGAGGATCCTGTGGCTATTTTTTCCCGGCCTCTTGGAAAAAAGAAGATATTCTTGATTTTGCCAAAGAGACTCTTGCCAAAATCCACACCGATTTTTTTCAAATGAAAGAGACGCTGCCAAGGCGGGCAAGAGAAGATTTCATCGAGATCTTTTATCAATTTCTTGTAGCAAAGGCCATCGATCAGGTTAAGCCCGACTCTTTAAGTTTTACTTGCAAAGATGCCATTGATACGGGAGCTGCAGCTGCAGCTACATTCTATGGATTTTTAAAGATTTTGGATGGGGAAGATATGGCGGAAAAAGAGGAATTTGATTTTCTTCTTTGGCTTTTTTATGCCCCTGCCCTTTTCATCCGCGAGCGGGCGATCGACCCCGAAAGGCTGCACCGTTCCCTTTCCGTACTAGAAAGGATTGAATCGGCCGAATATCAGCCCAAATGGCAGCTCAAAGCAAGTTATTTTTGACGGAGTCTTTCGCACTCTTTTGCAAACGAGTGAAGGGCTTCGATTTTCTTGAAAACGGTCACTCTAGGACGAGACGTTTTCACTGTGATCAAAGCTTCTGCAAGAGACATATTTTGATATTTAATGAGATAAGCGGCAATTGCAGTAGCCGATCTTCCGATCCCTGCTCGGCAATGGACATAGACTCTTTTGTTTTGGTTTAGCTCTTCATGGATAAAATCTGCAGAATCATGCATTTGCTCAAGATTGAGGGATAAGTGGTCCAAGGCATCCACTTCATGGTAGGTAACTCCAAGGTCCTCCCATTTATGGGTATAAGGGATGGAAAGAACGGAAGGCTTTCTTTCCCAAGGTTCATTGACGGATAAGATAGCTCCGATATGTTCATCATGGATTAATCGATAGGCATCATTGGAAATTGCATTGGGAAGGTGGCCAAGAAGAATGTTATAGTCTCCAATTTGATCCCAATTTTTGGCTTTCATTAGATTGATGGCTCTTGCAAATTCAAATGTCAATTGTCTGCCATGGAAAATACACTCTGCAAGAATGGCAACGGTAAATATCGCTCCTCCCGTAGCTAATGAGATGAGCTCTATGGTGTGGGGAATGACAGCCAAGATCGCAGCCGGAAGGAAGAAATAGGCCAAAGCTGTAGCAACAAGGGCTGCAGCTGCGGCAATCGCAATGGCTTTAAGAATTCTCGATTGAAGAATTCCGCTAGCTAATTCTGTATAAGTATAAGGTCTTGATATAGTTGGTTCAATTGCCATGGAAAATATTATACACTTGTTTGAATTAAATTACAATATTAATTAAAAAATTTAATTATCTGTTGTAAAGATATTTTCATTATATAGTTTGATGGTGTCGGTGAGGGATTGGGCGCTTCGACGAAGGGTGGCAAATTGTTTTCTAAAGTGCTCGCTTTCTAAAATTTTTGTTTTATCGTCACTATATTCTGCCCTGTTCATGAGCTCAGAGAGCCTGCCCAGCGCTGTTGTGATTCCATCGATTTCCCCATCAAAATAGGTTCGAAATTCGTGAGGAGTTTCAAGAGATTTTAAAAGATTTGCTTTCTTCGTTCTCGACCTTTGCCAATTTTTGGAATATTGAAAGAGGATTCCATAATGGTTGATATCGTTCATCATGGTCTCAGCTTTACTCATGAGGGAGCTGAGGTGGAGATAAAAATCATCTCTACCAATCAGGCGGCCGAGGGTCCCTTTGGCAGAGGAGAGATCTTCTGTGATTTGAGATAGGTTTCGAAGAACTGCCCCTCCTTCAAGATGGAAGCTTTTCGCAAGCTCATCGAGATGTTCTGCCAAAAAACCAACTTTTTGCAAAAGCTTATCATCAGTTAGGCTGGCACGGATATTTTGGAGATTGTCGTTGAGAAGATCGGTTGTATCAGACAATTTAGGGATGATTTTTTTTTCATGCAGTTCAGCTAAGCTTCCATCCATGCGGGCAAGGGTGCTGCTAAAATTTAGAAGGCCGGAACTGAAGGTTTGTTTATTCTCTTCAAACCAATCATCTGCATGGGTAACTGAAGTCTCTAATTTATTTGCAAGTTTTGTGATTTGATTGAAGGTATTTTCTAATGGATCAATCGAATTTGCATAGATGACTTCATTCGTAATGAGGCGGGCATTTTTTGATGCTTTTGGAAGGATTGCAACCGATTTTTCTCCCATAAGCCCGAGGGAGCGGACAGCGATCTCATCGCTATCAAAAACTTCCACTTTGGAATCGGTTTTTAAAATGAGCTCGTAAAAATAAACTCTCCCTAATTCATCAGGATGCTCTCTTGCTTCAGGAATTTCCCGAATATGGATCACTTCCCCAACAGGCTTTCCTGCAAAGGCCACGCGGGTCCCCACAACGATTCCGGAAATGTTGGCAAATCGAACTTTTAAGGTTTTTTTCCCATCGCCAATTTTGGGTTTTAGGAAAAGGACCATGGCAACGACAATGGTGACAGCACCAATTACAAAAAGTCCTATGAGGATGTTTTTGATTTTATCGCTCATTTCCAATTTCCTTCTGACGTGTCTTGATATTTTTTCGCAAGGTTTGGATCATCGGATCGTCAATTTGGGTAAATTCTTCAGGGGGAGCTACGAATGCAATCTGCCCATCGCGATGAAGGGCAATTCGGGTTGCAACAAAAAATGCAGAATGAAGGTCATGGGTCACAATGATGCTAGTCCCTTTGAGCTCATTTTGCGTTTTTACGATGAGCTCATTGATTTGATCGGCTGTGATGAGATCTAGCCCTGTTGTCGGCTCATCATAGAGTAGAATCGAGGGGCGGTAGACAATGAGGCGGGCAAGGGCAGCTCTTTTTCTCATCCCGCCCGATAGATCGGAGGGCATTTTTTTTTCCGTTCCA
>CAZXLK010000066.1:0-8127 GCA_964641775.1 uncultured bacterium
TCTCAGAAGTAACAAGGAGGTTACATGAAAAGAATTTTCATGACTTTAGTAGCAATGTTTTTGATTTCACACTCATTTGGAGAAATAACTTGGGGAGCTCCGACAACTTTGTCCACAGCTTCTATCAATGCATCTGATCCTAAAATTGTAGTTGATCCCAGTGGCAATACAACTGCCGTATGGATAGAAAATGGAGTAATTATTGCCAACAATTTGCCCTTGAATGGCTCATGGGGCATGGCTGCTTCCATTTCCGGATCAAGTTCCTCTAAACCGCAACTAGGTGTTGATGGATCGGGAAATGTAACTGCAGTTTGGCTGGAGAGCGGAGTTGTAAAAACTGCAACATTTTCCGGTGGGTCATGGTCAGCTGCATCGGCTCTATCCGGTTCTGGCGCATCAAATCCTTCTCTTGCAATAGATTCTACGGGAGATATCTCCGTCATCTGGGTGCGAGGAGGGTTTATTGAAGGGCAAATCAAGCCTGCCGGAGGCTCTTATACTCTAACTAGTGTGCTTTCAACAGCGAATTCGGACAACCCTCATGTTTCTATCGGTTCCAATGGAAATATTTTAGCTGTTTGGCATAGTAGCAATTCAGGACAGGATTTAGTTTTCTCATCGACTGCTACTGCATCTAATGGAGTCTGGGGTGCGGCAAAATCCATTTCCCCGGTAGGTCTAGCTGCTCTTAGCTTAAATTACCCAAAGGGATCTGTTGATTCACATGGAAATGGCTACGCAATATGTTATCGATATACTCTACAATCGGGCAATTATCTCAATGTTTCTGTTTTAGCTTCGACCTTATCTGCAAGTTCCGGGAATTGGTCTCCGATTCCTTCGCTCTTATCGCAGGGCGGCACTACAAATCCTGCGGATTTATCAAGTAAGATCCTTGCTGATGCAGATGGCAATGCGATTGCTTTATGGTCATCTTCATTCGATAATTCATCATTTAGTATTCAAAGTGCATCTCAGTCTGCCGGAGGAACCTGGACATCGTCAACCGATGTATATGGTCTCAATCTTTATGCATTCCAAGCCGATATGGCCGTGAATTCTTTGGGAAGTCTTGTCAGTGCAGCGATGTATTTCGATGGAAGTACGATTTCAATCTCTTCTTTTGAATCGGATATTTCCGGTCCTTTTTTAGGGGTTTGGTCAACGCCTGCCACAATCTCTTCCGGTTCCAATAACGGTTTTCCAAAAATACATACATCTTATACTGCAGGCCTAAATCAAATAAATGGCGCTGCTATTTGGATCGAAGAGATAGCCGGGACGATCACGGTGCAAGCAACCGTTGGAAGTCTAGCAACTTTGGATCCTCCAACCAATGTCACAGCATCTCAAGCGCTCACTGATTTTGGCGTCTATCAAGATTATACGAATACGTTAACATGGACTGCGAGTACGTCTCCCAATTTATTTGGCTACTCAATATTTCGAAATGGCATTCATCTGACAGATATTGGGGCAAATCAAACTCTTGAGCTGATCGAACACAATCAACTTCCGGCCACCGGCTCCATCACTTATGGAGTTGTAGCCATTGATAATTTTGGAACTGAAAGTCCAGTAGCAACAACAACACTCTAAAAAAAAAGGTAAAAAACGATGAAAAATATGATTATTGCATTCTTTACACTTCTCTGTACTTTATTGTACAGTCAGCCAACCCAATGGACTTTTCCGGCAACTACTCTTTCTACAGTTAATGTCAATGCGAGCGATCCTCGCATTGCCATGGATGGAAGCGGCAATGTTGTGGCTGTTTGGGTGGAAAATAATCTTGTGAAAAGCAATTCGAAATTGTTGAGCGGAAGTTGGGGGGCGGTTGCCACACTTTCAAACACGGGAGGATCGAGTCCGAGAGTTGTGATAGATGCCAATGGCAACGCCACAGCGGTCTGGCTGGAAAATGGTGTTGTGAAAGCAGCCTCGAAAACCTTGATTGGAAGCTGGGGTTTGACGACATCGCTTTCAAACACAAATGCAGCCTCTCCGACTATTGCTGTGGATGCAGCCGGAGATGTCATTGCAGCGTGGACCAGGAGCGGTAATGTGGAAACTGCAACCAAACTCTTTGGGGCAGCTTGGCTAAACCATGTGACAATTACGGCAGGAGGAGCTGCACTACCCTCATTAGCCATTGGCGGCACAGGTTCGGGTTCTACTGCAGCTGTTGTGTGGCATGAGCCGCTCTCCGGAATCAATGTAGTCAAAGCGTCTACAAAATTGCTATCCGGCTCTTGGAGTACACCTACTGCGATCTCACCTGCAAATGTCAATGCAGGTTATGCGAGAGTGGCAGTTGACACGAATGGCAACGCAACTGCGATATGGTTTCAGTACAATGTGGTTGGATCAAGCTATACAGACGTTATGGTTCAAACTGCCGACCGAATTTCTGGCAGCATTTGGACAGCGCCTTTGACTCTATCCAAACCCGGCATTCGCAATCCGGCCAATTTGAGTTCCGGAATTTCTTATGACGGAAATTCAAATGCTCTAGCTGTTTGGACCACCTCTTTTGATGATGAACATATTTACATTCAATCTGCATCGAGAAGCCAAAACGACACCTGGTCATCGAAGCCTGTAAATATTTTGAATGGAAATTTATATGCCTTTTCACAAAAAACACATGTTAGCAATTTTGGAAACGCCGTATCCATCTTCATGTTTAATAATGGAGTGGATGTGATCATCCAAGCGTCTGAATCAGACATTTCCGGCTATATCGACGATGTATGGTCCGTTCCCATCAATATTTCACAAGGAAAGAATGCAAGTCCTTGGATGGCAACATCTGCAGTTGGCAATACTCTTTGCTCTGCTGCAATTTGGGTCCATTCAAACGGCACATACAATTCCATCAATGCAACTACGGGGGTAAAAAACTTGGTATCACCTCCAAGCAGCCTTTCGGTTACTCAAAATGTGAATAACTTTGGTGCTTTTAGCGAATACTACAATACGCTCAGTTGGAGCGCTCCAATGGATCCTAATGTCGTTGGATATGTCATCTATCGAAATGGTCAATTTTTACAACAAGTTGGCGCAAGTACACTCCAGATTACGGATCATAATCGCGTGCAAAATGGTTCTGTAAAATATGGAGTTGCTTCCATTAACGATGATGATATTCATAGTCAAATTGTAAGTATTTCTTTTCCCTAATTTTTTCCAAAGACACCTCAGCTTAAGCTGGGGTGTCTCCTTTTTTTTTGATTGCGAATTCTTTAAAAAATATTTAATATATACCCTTCTAAACGAGGAAAAGTATGTGGAAATATCTCTTCTATTTGATCCTATTAGTCAATTTTGCGGAGTGTGATGTACAAAAGTCATACCGGAAGAAGCGGTACAACATCTCGATCTGTACACTCATTACAGATGAAAATGAACCTTTAAAAGAGTGGATTGAATACCACCGGTTAGTTGGCGTCGATCACTTTTATATCTACTATAATGGAAGGAAAAAAGAGTCCACAAAGCAAGCATTGAAAGTGTTTCTCACATCAGGGATTGTCACTTTTATTCCTTGGCTTGAATCCTCGATGATCAGCCCCAAAACAGAAGGGCATATCTGGGCGCTCAGCACCCAAATACCTGCTTTCGAGAATGCGATCTACGTCCGGGCTGCGAGAGAAACCGAGTGGCTTGCCATTCTTAATCCAAATGAATTTCTCGTGCCGCCAAAAAACGATATGATCTTAGATGTTTTGCAAAACTACAAAAATTCCGCAGGAATTTACTTGTATAGTGATTGTTACGACAGCTCTGAAAAAGGTCAGTACAAAGAGCTTCTGATCGAAAATACCGAAATCATAGAACCGCCCGCTCTCGAAAATCCAAATAAAGAAGTAGTGAAGATGATTTTTAAACCGGCCCTTTGCAGAGGATTCAACTGGGCGCCTTACAAGTGCACCTTTAAAGGCGATGATCAAGCTGTGATGGTTCCTCGAAATGAGCTTAGGATCAATCACTATGCCTTTCGAGGCCAACTCTATATTGAAAATATCAAACGAACTCTTTTTGTAGACACTAAGGAACTTGCAGCCCGAGAGTTGTCAGATCTTTTAAAACAAGGGTATGCCATCACAGATCAAGATCAGGCCATTTTCCGATTCATTCCTGAACTGAGAAAAAAACTAGGCCTACTGTGAGGTTATTCCTCTTCTTGATTTATTGTTTTGCTCTCTCAGCAGAGATCGAAGACCATTACAAAAAGCTGGAGAATAAAAGAAAACCATCAACTTTTAGAGGGATCGATTACATCTATTTAATCAACCTCGATCAAAGAAAAGAGAGGTGGATTGAAAGCCTAAAGCAGCTTGTGCCCTACGGCATCATTCCGCAAAGATTCCCTGCAATTTATGGCTGGAATTTAAAACCGGATGTTTTGACAGACATCGGTTTGAAATTTGCACCCGGAATGTGGACAGGAAAAGAAAATGTCATGGTATTTCCTCCTGAAAAAGAGGGTGAGCCCGATTTTATTTTTTTAAGCGGGAGTTGGAATGGAAAGGCCTGTTTTTCCGGCTGGACTGTCAAAGGGACAATTGGGTGCACCTTGAGTCATTTATCCGTGCTGAAAGATGCCTATGAATCGGGGTATGAGACGATTTGGATCTTGGAAGATGATTTTAACATTTTACAAAATCCCCATTTGCTCTCAGATCGCATCAGTGAACTGGACACATACGTAGGAAAAGATTCTTGGGATGTTCTGTATACAGATTATGATTATCTTGTGGTTGATCCAAACCAAGATATTTTGACCCAAGTCCCCTCTCTTTGGCGCCCCGACATGCCTTACCTGGATATTTCTTACATGGGAATTCACGTCTCAATAAGCGATCATCTAATGAAAATTGGCTCTCGAATGCGCGCCCATTCGATCATCTATCGAAGATGCGGCATTGAAAAGATTTTACAATTCTATCATACTTATTCAAATTTTTTGCCCTATGACCAAGAGCTTGCACTGATTCCGGGAATGAATATGTTTGTAGTGATTGATTCCATTGTGAGCTACCAACAAGTAACATCAGACACAAGGTACAAATATTTTTAATGCTCGATGCAAGTGAATATGTTGCTCCCATTGATTTGAGCATAAAAGTTGCAGCCTATGATGCCATGCAAGATCTTTCAGGATGGTGCAGCGAAAAAAAAGCTGCTGTTTTGATTGATTTGATTCTAGAGGAAAAACCTCAAATCATTGTTGAAATCGGAGTGTTTGGAGGAAAATCCCTAATTCCAATGGCAATTGCCCTAAGAGAGTTAGGAAAAGGCTGCATCTACGGAATTGATGCATGGCGCTTTGAGGAGGCCATGTTCGGGCTTGACTTTTCTATCGATCGGATGTTTTGGAGCTGTCTTGATTATAACTCCATCTACCAAAGTCTTTTAAGCAAAATATCAGATCTCAAATTACAGCCCTTTGTGATTCTGATTCAAAGCTCTTCTCAAGAGGCTTCTTTCATAAAGCCAATCGATCTTCTTCATCTCGATGGAAATCATTCAGATGAGATCTCTTTACTCGATGTAATAAAATGGACGCCATTCGTAAGAAAAGGCGGGCTTATTGTCTTTTCAGATCCCGAATGCAAATCGCAGCAAAATGCAGTTCAGTGGTTAGACGAACATTGTCAAAAAGAAAAAAAAGAAGAATCCTTTGCCATTTGGAGAAAACCTTGAAGTGGATTTTTTGTTTTCTTTTTTGCTGTGCATTTGCAAGCTACGAAGAGTTTTACAAAAAAGCTAAAGAATTTGAAGAGAATAATAGCTGGGATGAAGCGCTTTATTGGTATTTAGAAGCCTTTCAGGAAAATTCACTAAAAGGAGAGCCTTTAAAAAGAATCGCGATGCACTATAGGCTGCAGGGGGCAAATGATCTTGCCTATCTATTTGCAAAATTTGGAACTCGCCTTGTTGGATCCGAACATCTTTTTGAAGAAGAGCTCTCCATTGTTGCCTATTACACTCCCTTTAAAAAAGATGGATATCAGGCTGCCGGTAATCTCATCCTAAGAAAACATTTCCCATATTATGTTCGCGATCAAACCTATCGAAACCTCCTTTTTTATGTAGAGCCTCTTGAGGCAGAATATTTGGCTCTTCCCTTTGACCCCCCCCCTTCCTGGAATCCGATGAACCCCTCAATCCTCAAAACCAAAGAGGGCTACAAAGTCATTTGCCGCGTTGTCAACTACACGCAAAAAGGGGCAAAAGATTTTAAAACCAAAGACCCTAGCGGGATTTTTCGCTCCCGCAATTTTATATTGGAGTACGATCAAAATTTTTCCTTAACCTCAAGTCAAGAAATCATCGAG
Source organism: uncultured bacterium (assembly GCA_964641775.1). GTDB lineage: Bacteria > Chlamydiota > Chlamydiia > Chlamydiales > SM23-39 > CAIPFQ01. The sequence goes on from CAZXLK010000066.1 coordinate 6,348, forward strand.
ACGAAAGAGAGAATACGAACTTGCTCTCCCCTTGTGCAAGGGCTGGAAGATTGCAGAATGATCGAATGGAAAAAAAAGGTGATGTTCACCTGCACAACAACAGATACAAATCCTACGGGAAATTTACAAATCTCTCTTTGCAATCTTGGAGATGGACAAATCGAATCTCTGATTCCCCTCATTGGGCCTGATTTGAACCGCTGCGAAAAAAATTGGCTCCCGTTTATCCATGAAGAAAAGCCTCTTTTTATTTATTCCTATGATCCTTTTGTCATCTACACACTAAATGGCAAAACTGGAGAACTTAAAACCTTCTTAAAAAAGGAGCCAAAAAACAATGATTTTTCCTCTTTTCGAGGATCAGCGGGTCCCATCCCTTTTGATCAGGGATATCTCATCTTGATTCATGAGATCGCCTATCTTCAAGAGTGGGAACGCGTTTATTTGCATCGATTTTTGTACTTGAATGCAGATTTTGAAATTACCAAAGCGACATTGCCTTTTATTTTTAGACAGCAAGGAGTTGAATTTTGTACAGGAATGTGCTGGAACCATGCAGAAAATAAAATTCTCTTAGGGCTAGGAATTGAAGACTCTGAAGCCTGGATTTGTTCGATAGATAAGAGTAGACTCTTTTCTCTTTTAAAAAACTTGCCATGATCTGGGTCTTTTTATTTTTTTGCCTCTCCTCTTTTGCAGAAGAAATTGTTCTTAGAGCAAAGCAAATACTCATCCCCGAATGTCCAAATGCCTTCAATCCAAGTATCGCCAAATTTGAAGAGAACTATTTATTAGCTTTTCGGTACTGTCCCGACCTTGAAAATGAAGAATGGGTCTCCTACATTGGGGTAGTACTTCTGAATGATGAGTTTGAACAGATGAGCGTTGTGCAGCTTTTGAGTACAAGGCGGACCAAGACTCCATCTCAATCCGAAGATCCAAGAATTTTTACCTATCGAGGTAGAACCTTTTTGATTTTCAATGACAATATGGACGAAATTTTTCCCTCTACTGTCCAAAGAAGAGATATGTACATCGCAGAGCTTTTTTTTGAAGATGGCCTTTTCTCTCTCTCCACCCCCCTAAAACTCACCCATAGCACAAAATATAATGAATATTGGTGGCAAAAAAACTGGTTTCCTTTTGTTTGGAATAGCCAATTATTCTTGATTTATTCGATCAATCCTCATGAGATTCTTCAACCCAATCTGCTGAATGGAATCTGCTATCCTGCCTATGAAACGGATGCCGCGATTCTCTGGGAATGGGGAAAGCTGCGCGGAGGCACTCCTGCAAGCCTTGTGGACGGAGAATATCTCTCCTTTTTCCATTCGAGCATTTATACCGACAGCAATAATTCCTTAGAGAAAGGGGTTTGGTACTATTTCATGGGCGCCTATACTTTTTCCCCCGATCCTCCATTTACAATCACAAAAATTTCCCAAGAACCCATTGTATCCTTCGGATTCTATTCAAAAACAAATCAGCTAAAAAGGGTTATTTATCCCGGCGGCTTTATTGATACCGAAAGCTTCATCTACGTTGCCTATGGCAAAGATGACCACGAAATTTGGATCGCCACATTAGATAAAAACGCCCTCCTCTCCTCCATGAAACCAGTAGTACCTCCGTAAGACACTTGCAAAAGTTCGTTAGTTTTTTTTTAACGCAGAGACGCAAAGGCGCAAAGAAACGCAAAGGGGCCCCTACTTTTTTGCTTTGCAAAAAATGCATTCGGCGAAAAAATTTTCTTTACAACCTTCGGTTGACGAAAATTTTC
>CAZXLK010000067.1:0-8120 GCA_964641775.1 uncultured bacterium
TTGTCCAAGAGCAAAAGATCATCATCATCGATGAAAATACGGGACGTCCTCAACCGGGCCGCCGTTTTTCCGATGGGCTACATCAGGCAATTGAGGCAAAAGAAGACGTAGCGATCCAAGGAGAGACCCAAACCTACGCTACCATCACTTTGCAAAATTATTTTCGAATGTATGGCGTTCTCTCCGGCATGACCGGAACTGCCATGACGGAAGCGAATGAATTTAAAGAAATCTACAAACTTGAAGTCTTAGAGATCCCAACTTACCGCTCTTGTGTCCGCCGTGATGCCGATGACGAAATCTACATGTCGGAGCGAGAAAAATACAATGCGATCCTAAAAGAGATCAAAAACGTCCACGACGAAGGGCGCCCTATTCTGATTGGGACAGAATCTGTTGAAACATCTGAAAAGCTTTCTCGCATTTTAAAACAAAATAAACTCGAACACACGATTCTCAATGCCAAAAATCATGCAAAAGAAGCTGAAATCATTGCTGACGCCGGAAAAAAAGGTGCAATTACATTGGCCACAAATATGGCAGGCCGAGGGACCGACATCAAATTGAAAGAGGGAGTTCGAGAATTAGGCGGTCTTCATGTCATTGGAACGACAAGACACCATTCTCGCCGTATCGATCGCCAGCTTAGAGGAAGATCGGGACGTCTTGGAGATCCGGGCTCTTCCAAATTCTATGTCTCTTTTGAAGATCATCTCATGCGTCTATTTGCATCGCCTCGAATGACAGCTCTTCTGCAAAGGTTCCGTCCTCCGGAAGGAGAGCCGATTTCTGCAAAAGTGCTCAATAAATCGATTGAAACTGCGCAAAAACGGGTCGAACAGCGCAATTACTCAATCCGCAAACATACGCTTGAATATGATGATGTGATGAATAAGCAGCGAAAAGAGGTCTATGCTTTCCGAAATGAGCTTCTCTTTGAAGATAAAACCATTGAAATTGCAGAAGAGATGATTGGAGCTGTCATCAATCATATTGGAGCATCTCCTGAGAATCTCATGAATCATTTCCCTGTCCTTATGGAGGCAAAAGATACCGATTTCGAACCAAAAATCTTAAGCGCCTTCCGCCAAAAGCTCCAATTTCAAAGCGAGCTATTAATGAAGCTTCGAGCTGATTTGACAAGCATCGAAAAAGCGATGCAGATTCTTGGCGAAGTGGTCCGCAATTTGATGATTCGAAGAATCGATCAGCTGTGGCAAGAGCATCTTCTTCAAATCGACCATCTTAGATCTGATGTCCACATGCGTACCGTCGGGCAAAAAGATCCTCTTTTGGAATTCAAGCATGAATCCTTTAATCTTTTTGAAGCTTTTTCCATCCGTCTTCGCGAAGAGATCTCCCGCGATCTTTTCCGCTTTGAGATGATGCCGCAAGAACATGTTCAAAGAATGCAAGAGGCGTTGTCCAACAAACAGCGAAAACGTCAATTTATACAAAGTTGATCTTTCTTCTTTTAGCTGCTATCAATCCCGTCAAAGTAGGATCCGACACCTACGGAGAAATTACCCTTGAATCTTTAGATGTTCTAGGAACGGCAAAACTCAATAAGACAACAATTTCCAAGCTTTTGAAAATCACAGGCAATCTCGTTGCTAACTCTGCCCATCTACATAAAGTGCAAGCAGAAGGGAATGTAAAACTCATCGACACAAAAGTCGAAAAAGAGGCGCATATCACAGGAGCTTTGCAAGCAACAAACTCTCAATTTACTGAAACCCTGGAATTTATAGGACAAAGAGCCCTCTTTTCTAAATGCAATCTCCACGATCTCACCATTCAGCGCGACCTTGCCTTCAAAGCTCGCCAAGTCGTCGAACTCAAAGACACCATCGTCGACGGCTCCATCATCTTCGAAGGCGGCGGCGGCAGCGTCCTCCTCTACCCCGGCTCAAAAGTCACCGGCTCTGTCACCGGCGGCAAAATCATCCACAAAAACTAACAGAATAAAAAAAAACAGGATTTGCAAGATAAAAAATTATGGATAATTATTCACTAAGGTTTTATCAATCAGAGATGTAACCATCGTCAGGGCATCCACGCATACAAGATCCAAAGAAACAGAGGTAAACAGTGCCCACACCAGGAATAATGGAGATCACTCCGGTGCCAATTTGCTTAGCTGAAAATTTGATCGCTTCACAATATTTTGGATTACCTGAGACAGCAGGAGGAATATTGACAAGGGCATGGGTTGAAAAAAATACAACTCTCGCTGCGCCGATCACCGACCCGACTAAAGGAATTGCGGAGAGACAATCTAACTCTTGAAATTGATGAATCGATCTTGGATCTCCATAGCTCTCGCCACTATGCTCGGCCCAACGATGCATCATTCTGCTTGTATCAATATTGGCAGTAGCAAGGTTGCCGACAACCGGAATGATTTCCAAAAGACCTCGTCCCATGTTGGCGGCTCCAATTTTTAACCCTTCTTTGTGCTTGGCCCGATTGTTTCTGTCAAAAATTGCTCCCGCCAAACATTTGACGGAATAAGCCAATCCTGCAAGAGTTCTGTAAGCCCCGGTTACTGTACTGATTACGGGTATATAACCAAGCTCGTTAAGAATGTCCACTCTATGTGTAGCCCCTCCTGCCCGAAAACGAGAAAAAGTGCTTTCTATATCCGGATCAAAACCCATCTCAGTGGCTATAGCGTTTTGCTGCTGGCCGGTTTCAAAGTCATAACTAGCAGTTGCATTTGGAATGAAATTAACTATGGAACATAAACTCATGAGTTCTCTCTTTTTTTTAAAAGAAGCTTTGCACTTTATCCTGTTGTCAGAAAAAAGACTACAAAAATATGGAACTAATCTTTCGGATAGATTAAAGTTCAAAATTTGGCCCTATGTTCAAGAAATTTACCAATATTTTTTCAGATCTTTCACCTCCAAGAATCCTCATATTGGGCTATTTAAGCTATGCTTTGATTGGTTGGCTCCTTCTTTTATTGCCTTTTTGCCATTACCATCCTATTTCTAGTTTAGACGATTTTTTTATTTCAACATCCGCTATGTCTACGACAGGCCTTGCAACTATTGACGTAGGCACCTCTTATACTCTCGTAGGCCAAATAGTTATTTTTATGCTCATCCAAGCAGGCGGCATTGGGTATATGACATTCAGTTCATTTGTTATCCTGGCAACAACGAATAAACTATCGAGCTATAGACATAAAATGGCTTCTAGCACTTTCTCTCTTCCGAAAGGTTTTTCCGTTAAGGAGTTCATCTATCATGTAATCATTTTTACTTTTCTCTGTGAAATAATAGGAGCCATCATTTTAACCGCTCTCTTTATGAATAAAGGGATCCAGATGCCCATTTGGTATGGCATTTTCCATAGCGTGTCAGCTTTTTGTACAGCTGGCTTCTCACTATTTTCCGATAGTTTTATTCACTTCAAATACGACCTTGGGATAAATATCACATTGTCGGTCTTGAGTCTTCTAGGCGCACTGGGCTTTATTGTCTGGTTAGATCTGTACAAAAAATATACGGGTCAAAAAGAGCAAATCACATTTGTGTCTAAAGTAATTTTGTCTGTGACTTGTGCGTTCATGGTTTTCGGCACATTGATCTTTTTTCTTTTAGAATCCCCCTTTTCTGACACCTTCTATCACAAGATCATTACTTCCTTTTTTCAAACGATGACTGCAAGTACAACAGTGGGCTTCAACACATTAGATATAGGCAGCCTAAAGACATCGACTATTGTGCTTCTGCTATTTTTGATGGTTTTTGGAGCCTCTCCCTCAGGAACTGGTGGCGGGCTGAAGAGTACCACATTTGCTGCATTAGTAGGGCTTGTAAAAAGCACCGTTAGTGGCAAGGGTATCGTTAGTTTTTGGAAGCGGGAAATTCCGCTTAAAAGAGTTCGTTTGGCAACAGCCACCTTTGCCTATTATATGTTTGTGCTCACTATTGCCATTTTTTGTCTTGCTATTTCAGAAAACAAACCCTTTTTGCCAATGCTATTTGAAATTGCTTCTGCCCTGGGAACTGTGGGCCTTAGCATGGGAATCACATCAGAGCTCACAGAGTTTGGCAAATTCTTTATATCTTTCCTTATGCTCATGGGACGCGTAGGCATACTAACATTTGGTGTAGCCCTTTCCGTGCAAGAAAAGGATGTGGAGAAATACCAAAAAGAACATCTTGTTTTCTAAAAAAGTTTTGTAATTTACTCGGTCTTCAGAAAAAGACTACCTTTTTCGTGCAATCTTCTCTTAAATGCGTTAGGAATCAAGTATGGTCTTATTTGGAGATGCAAGTGCTTTTACGCAAAGATATGACTCTCTAAAATCTCCTGTAATCTTACAGCTGGAATCCTTCTCATTTACTAATTTTCACCTTTTATCTTTAATTTTCTTTGCGTTGGCGATCATCCACACTCTTTCTGCAAATCGGGTAAGGGGATGGGCAAAAAAATATGAGGCAAACGTTTCGGCTGTACATAAAGGAAAAAAAAGCCTCGTGGTCTATTTGCTTTATTTTATTTCTGAAGTGGAAGTGATTTTTGCCCTTTGGGCGATTCCTCTTTTCATATCCTTGATTTTTGCATTTGGCTGGACCATTGGGTTGGAATATATCAACACGCGCGACTACACCGAGCCCCTTTTTGTTGCAGTTGTTTTGTCATTAGCATCAACAAGGCCCATTGTCCGTGTTGCAGAAAAAGCGATCCACTGGTGTGCAAAATGGCTGGGAGGCTCCCTTTCGGCTTGGTGGTTTACTCTTCTAACGGTAGGACCGCTTTTAGGCTCTTTCATTACTGAAGTTGGGGCAATGACTCTTTGCGCACTTCTTCTTGCTAAAAAGTTCTATGAATTTCATCCGAGCAAAAATCTCTCCTATGCAACGATTGCCCTTCTTTTTGTAAATATTTCGGTTGGCGGCATTTTGACCGATTTCGCCTCGCCTGCCGTTTTGGTTTTGGCCCACCGCTGGGATTGGAATACGGTCGATATGTTTCTCAATTTTGGCTGGAAGGCTGCAAGCGGCATGATCATTTCCAACATTGCGTATTGGTATTTCTTCCGGAAAGAATTTAAAATTTTAGATGAAAAAAGAAGATTGCATGCAGCCTCGCACATTCTTCATCCGATAAAAGATCAGCCCATTCCCAAATGGGTTACTCTCATCCATGTTCTTTTCATCGTTTGGATCGTAATTGTTTCCCATTACGTGGCCATTTTTATTGCGAGCTTTCTTTTTTTTATTGGGTTTCATCAAGCAACAAGGCCCTATCAAGACCCGATTCAGCTGGTCCGGCCGATGCTTGTCGGACTTTTCCTTGCAGGGCTTGTGATTCATAGCGGTCTGCAAGCTTGGTGGGTGATCCAAATGTTAGAGGGCTTAAGCCCACTATCTGTCATGGGAGTTGCAATTCTTTTAACAGGCTTTAATGACAACGTGGCCATTTCCTATTTAAGCACTCTCGTGCCCAATTGGAGCGCCGCCTACAAATATGCCCTTTTTACCGGAGTCATTGCCGGTGGAGGGCTTACCGTCATTGCCAATGCCCCAAATCCTGCCGGCTACACCATTTTACAAAATCATTTTTCCGGGGGAATCAAACCGCTTAGGCTCTTTTTGATGGCCCTCGGCCCCACGTTTTTGCTCTATTTAATCTTTTTCTTTATTGGCCCGCTCTTTCATGGGCTTATAACTTAGAGCTTAGATAAGGCTTTGTACCCGAAATAGAGGAAGGGAAAGGAAGCTACGCAATAGACAAACCACCAAGTTGCATCCCATTTGAGCATCAAAATTCCTTTATGGGAAAAAAGGAGCATCAAAAACCCAAGAAGGGCAAGCTGGACTCCAAGAGTAAAAAGAATTGTTGGTCCAATGATATTTTTATGTTCTTCTTCCGGGGCTGCCGCCTCTTCAGGGGGAGGAGAAGGGACATCTTGAGGCCGCTCTTTCGGAGGATAGAGCGATTGGGAAGTTTGGGTCGGACTTGAGAAAGGGAGCCATCCTTGTTCCGGCTTTACATCCCTCAAATCAGCCGCGCAAAAAGGGCAAACAATCACGTCGAGGTCAATTTCCCCTTCGCAATTTTGGCAAAGCTTCTGCCGCTTCTTGAGTTTCCTAGGCTGTTCGTCCATTACCGCCCTCTCTCATTTTTATGAATTTGTGCTGGCTGCGACTTTGCCAAATCGATCCTCCTCGTCACCCTTCCCGCCTTCGGGGAAGGCCTCCTCGTTCGGAACGCTTCGCTTCAATTTGGCTTTGTCTCGCTAGAGCCCAAATCCACAAAACTTTCCTTCGGTCGGTATATAAATTATATTATCCATTTTCTGAATTTTGCGTCCCAGGTTATTATTAGTAGATGAGGATTTCATGGCAGAGAAAAAAAATTTTAATATTGCAGTGATTGGATCGGGACCGGGCGGATATACCGCCGCAATCCGAGCTGCGCAGCTAGGCAAAACAGTCGCACTCATTGAAAATGATCTTCTGGGAGGCACCTGTTTGAATGTCGGCTGCATTCCCAGCAAGGCGCTTCTGGCAGGAGCCGAAGTTTTGCACCAGGTCAAAAGAGCTCAGGATTTTGGCATTACAACCGGCCCCGTCTCTTTTCAATATGCAAAAATGAAAGAGCGAAAAGACAAAGTCGTTGCAAAAATCCGAGGCGGATTGGAAGGACTTTTAAAATCAAACAAAATCACCATTTTCAAAGGCAAAGCCCAGTTTGAATCTCCTACGCAATTAAAAGTCATGGGGCAGGACAATCTCTTCATCGATGCAGAAAAAATCATCATTGCAACCGGCTCCATTCCTCTTGATATCCCGGCCTTTGCCCCTGATCACAAAAGGATCTTAAACTCCACCTCCATTCTCGAGGTCACTGAGGCGCCCAAAACTCTTGCCATCATTGGAGGCGGCTACATTGGCTGCGAATTTGCAAGTCTTTTTGCAGAACTTGGAACAAAAGTGACGATTTTGGAAGCGCTCCCCATGATTTTAGCTCCACAAGGGCAAGAAATTTCTCAATTCATGACAAGAGTTTTTAGCGCTAAGGGCATCGATATCCAAACAAATGTAAAAGTGCAAAAAGTCGAAAACAAAAACCAAGCAGTAATTACTCTAGAAGGCGGCAAAACGATGGAGGCCGATCTTTGTTTGGTCTCTGTTGGCAGAAAGATCTATACCGAAGGACTGCATCTGGAAAAAGTAGGATTGAAATTGCACGATAAAGGGTTTTTGGAAACCAATGACAAGATGGAGACAGCAGTCAAAGGAATTTATGCCATTGGCGATGTGACGGGAAAATGGATGCTTGCCCATGTAGCATCTCATCAAGGGATGGTTGCAGGGGCAAATGCTGCAGGCTTAAGTGAAAAGATGCATTATGAGGCAGTCCCTGCCGTTGTTTACACATCTCCTGAAATTGCTATGGTTGGGATGAACCTCGATGCCGCAAAAAAAGCGGGCTATGATGCTGTAGCGGGAACATTTCCATTCATGGCGCTTGGAAAAGCTCATGCTGCAATTGAAACGGATGGATTTTCCCAAATTATTTCCGATAAAAAAACTGCTCAGATTTTGGGGGCAACTGTCATCGGCCATGACGCCTCCAATCTCATTGGTGAGATGGCCCTTGCCATCCAAAATGAACTTACGCTAGATTCCGTGATTGAGACGATTCATGCCCATCCGACCCTTGCCGAGAGCTGGCTGGAAGCGGCGCTAATGGCAGCAGATCGCCCCATTAATTTTCCGAGAAAAAAATGAACAAGCTCAACATTTTACCTGACAATCCCGAGCCTGAAGCGTTAGGCCGTTTTCCCTCTTGGCTCCATCGCAAAATCCCAAAAGGGGGAGAGATTTTTAAAACCAATGCCATTTTAGAAAAATACAAGCTCAATACCGTTTGCGAAGAGGCCAAATGTCCCAACCGGCTCGAATGCTACACCAAAAAAACGGCTACCTTTTTGGCTCTTGGCAAAGCCTGCACCCGAAATTGCGGCTTTTGCGATATCGACTTTAGCAAAACGCCTAAAATGCCCGAGAAAGATGAACCCGAAAGGATTGCCCTTTCGGTGAAAGAATTGGGGCTGAAGCATGCGGTCATTACAATGGTTGCAAGAGAGATCG
>CAZXLK010000068.1:0-8039 GCA_964641775.1 uncultured bacterium
GCACCTTCTAATCTGGTTTTTAAGAATTTAAGACTCACATGCCTTTTTAGGCCTGCACCTTCGATATTTTGCTTTAATAGCTTTTTCAATGAATAAAGATTGGAAATGATCCGGCTTATGTGATGATAGTCTCTTTTCTTTTTGAAATCGGGATGGCAAGTCACCAAAAATTGCTGCATCTGCATGAAAATGCCGCGATCAAAATCTTTGGAGTGGCTTTGGATAAGAGAGCCTATTTTTTCCTGGATCATCGCAGTTTTGCCATCGGCGGTAAGCCCTTTGAATTCAAGAATGCGGCGGGCATGGTAGTTGGAAACAACGCCAAGTCTAATTTCCGTTTCAATTGCTTGGAAATTGCGCCGAACTTCTTCCACTTCTTGCGTACTTTTCAAATAGATTACGATCTCTGCTACACTTAAAAGATCATCGCTAAGATGGGGCAGCCTCACATCCGATGCGAAAATCAGCTCGACATTGACTCTTTTTTGCGGCAGTAGCCAACGGCTAATCATATCATAGAAAAAATTGCAGGCATTGAGCCGGTATTTGCAAAGAAGCAGTACGGAAAAAGTACAGGGCGCTTTTGATAAATCCGATGCAGAGATGATGGGAAGAAGGTCTTGGAATCTCGCTCTTTGCGTTGCGAGGCTCAATCCTTTTGCCTCTAATAGATCAGTCGGGACTAGCTTTTGGATGAGATCTTCAGCCCCATCTCGATAATATTGGGCTTCAATTGCAGGACATCCCAATTCAAAGTCAAATTCCAGCTGTTCTAATATTTTCATTTATTCTTCATACCTTATTGTTTTGGTTTTTTTGTTCTTTCCAACCCGGCTATATCCCGGGCCAAGAAATGATTTTACAGTAAGTGCAATCCCATTCTTTTCTGCCAATGCAATGCATCGGGGATGAAGGATTTTTGCTCCCTGAGATGCGAGTTCATAGGCCTTTTTATAAGAAATGTTCTTCAATGGTTTTGCGGATGGCTCGATTTTAGGATCTTTTTCGAAAATTCCGGGAACATCCTTATAAAACTCCACTTCAGAGAAGTTTAAAGCGATGGCCAAAGCAACCGCGCTGGTATCCGATCCGCCTCTTCCTAAAGTCGTAATTTCCCCTTTAAGACTTACTCCCTGAAATCCTGCGACAATTGGAATTTGCCCCTTATTTAGTACGTTTAAAAGTCTATGGGGCCGGACATCGGTGATTTTGGCATCGGAATGGCAATCGGTTGTAATAATTCCTGACTGGCTGCCGGTAAAACTGACCGCCTCGAATCCTTTTGCATGAAGCGCCATTGCTAGAAGTGCGATGCTGATCCTTTCTCCGGCAGTGACTAACATATCAAGTTCTCGCCGGGGCGGATCTTGATGCACTTTGGATGCAAGCCGAAAAAGTTTATCCGTCGTATCCCCCATTGCGCTAACTACAATTGCGGTTTTCAAACCAGCCAAAGTTTTTTCTATAACGATGTCGGCAATTTTATGAAAGCTTTCTATTTTTTTTACGCTGGCTCCGCCAAATTTTAATACCAACACTTCCTTGCCCTCCATTGAGATCAAAAATGCTAACTTTTCAAACAATTATTTAGCAATTCCCAACTAGTAATTTCAATTTAAAGAACGAGTTAGAAAAAATAAAGAAAATATTTTGTTTTTCAAACATTTCCAAATAAACATTAACGAACGTTTCAACCCAACTGTTTGATCATTAAATTCTTATTTAAGACCCTCGCTGACGAATAAATTGATGAAAAATTGAAAAATATTTTTTATATATTGTGAAAAAACGAGATCCAAAGTTGGAAAAACTTAGTTGAATTTTTGTGTTACAACAATTTTAAAAAAGTGAATTTGGACTTGGAAGTACCGATACTTGGGTTGCTCTTGCAAATTTTTCGTGTTGATGTTAACCTATTTTTCTTTAACCCAAGCTACAGCTGTATCTTGCAGCAACTAGTTGGAATTTATAAACAGGAGAAACTTTAAAACCCATGGCCCCAAAACAACAGCCCCACGATTGGAATGCAAACAATGTACTCGATGATGTTGATTTCCAAGAACACGAAGCGAGACAATTCCGCGACCTACTTTATGGAACAAAAACCGGGGGCGAAACACCGCTTTCCCAATTGAATGTTGGCCAGATTTTATCAGGGCGGATTGTAGAAATTTCTAAAGATTTTGTAGTGATCGATGTCGGACTTAAATCAGAAGGATTGGTCGATATCTCGGAATTTACCGAGCCCGAAGAGCTGATTTTAGGAAATGATATTGAAGTCTATCTAGATCAGACAGAAGGCGAAGATGGCCAGATCGTCCTTTCCCGCGAAAAAGCCCGCAAGTTCCGGCAATGGGAACATATTGTGAAAAATTGCCAGGAAGGCTCGATTGTCAAAGGGAAAGTGATGCGCAAAGTCAAGGGCGGCTTAATGGTCGATATCGGTATGGAAGCCTTCTTGCCCGGCTCGCAGATCGACAATAAGAGAATCAAAAATCTCGATGAATTCATCGGCAAAACCTATGATTTCAAGATTCTCAAAATCAATATTGATAGAAAAAATATCGTTGTATCTCGTAGAGAGCTTCTCGAAGAAGAAAGAGTGTCTCGAAAAGCAGAGCTCCTGGAACACATTCAAGAAGGGGCCCATCTTCGAGGAATTGTAAAAAATATTACCGATTTTGGCGTCTTTCTCGATCTCGATGGAATCGATGGACTTTTACATATCACAGATATGACATGGAAAAGAATCAAACACCCATCCGAAGTTGTCCAGCTTGGCCAAGAAGTGGATGTCGTCGTGCTCCATGTAGATCGCGATAAAGGGCGCGTTGCATTAGGACTCAAGCAAAAAGAAGACAATCCTTGGGAAGAAATTGAGAAGAAATACCCTGTAGGCACCCGTGTTCGGGGCAAGATCGTTAATTTGGTCTCCTACGGCGCTTTCATTGAGATTGAGCCCGGCATCGAAGGGCTGATCCATGTTTCTGAGATGTCCTGGACAAAAAATATTACCGATCCTAGCGAAGCAGTCCGCGTTGGTGATGAGGTGGAGGCCATTGTTCTTTCCATTCAAAAAGAAGAGGGCAAAATTTCTCTTGGCATCAAGCAATTAGAGAGAAATCCATGGGAAGACGTTGAGAAAAAATATCCGGTTGGAAGCAGCGTCGTTACGGAAATTCGCAATTTGACCAATTACGGAGCCTTTGTGGAATTAGAACCGGGCGTTGATGGGCTGATCCATATTTCTGATTTAAGCTGGATCAAAAAAGTCTCCCACCCGTCAGAAGTCTTAAAGAAAGGAGATAAAGTAGAAGCGGTCGTCCTTTCCGTAGATAAAGAGAGTAAAAAAATTACTCTAGGTGTGAAGCAACTCAGCTCCAATCCATGGGAATCGATTGAGAAGAACTTGCCGGTTGGCTCGATTGTTCATGGAACAGTTACAAAAACGACAGCTTTTGGCGCATTTGTCCAATTAGATAATGGCATTGAGGCGCTCATCCATGTCACCGAGCTTTCCGATCAGCCGTTTGGCAAAGTGGAAGATGTTGTGTCAAAAGGAGACCGCGTCACTGCCAAAGTGATCAAGGTGGATCCGGAACATAAAAAACTTGCCCTTTCGATTAAGGAATACTTGATCGAGAAAAATCAGATGAATCACGATGACATCGTAGTCGCCGCTGCAAAGGGAAAGAAAGGTAGAAAGAAGAAGACAAAGCAGCGAGAAGAAGAAGACGAAGACGAGGAAATGGATGAATAAGGACCTAATCGCCATCTTTGAATACTTAGAGCGTGAAAAAGGGATTAAGCGCGAAATCGTCATCAATGCAATCTCTGAGAGTTTGCGCGCAGCTGCCCGAAAAAGCGTGAAGGGTCTTGGCGAAAAAGTGCATGTCGAAATCCATCCTAAAACGGGGGAAATCGAAGTTTTTGCCCAAAAGAAAATCGTCGAAAAAGTGCAAAATCCGGCAGATGAGATCTCTTTGGAAGAAGCCAGAACAATGGAGCCTGAGTGCCAAGTGGGCCAATGGCTTGAGATAGCGATCACACCACAGGATTTTGGCCGGATTGCCGCAACAGCTGCCCGCCAAGTGATTACCCAAAAGCTCAAAGGTGCTGAGCGCGATGTGATTTATGAAGAATACCGACACCGCGTCGGAGAGATCATTTCGGGAACAGTCAAGCGCTTTATCCGAGGAAGAACCATCGTCGTCGATCTCGGCAAAGTGGAAGCGATTTTACCTGAGCGCAACTACCCTAAATTAGAGCGTTATAATCCCGGGGAAAAGGTGCAGGCGCTTCTTTTGGAAGTTCGCGATACGGATGGAGGAGGCGCAGAAGTTATTTTAACGCGCAGCCATCCCGAGTTTGTAGCGCAGCTTTTCATTCAGGAGGTGCCGGAGCTTCATGATAAAACGGTAGCCATCGAAAAAATCGTTCGCGATCCGGGCTATCGAACAAAACTTGCCGTAAAATCTTATGATCCAAAAGTCGATCCCGTGGGAACCTGCGTGGGTGTTCGAGGAACCCGTATTAAAAATATCATCCGTGAGCTCAATAATGAAAAAATCGATGTTGTTCCCTATTCGGATGATCCAATCCAACTTTTACAAAATCTCATTGCGCCTGCAGAAGTCCGCAAGCTCAAGATGTATGAGGATCGAGTTTGGATTGTCGTAGTAGATGAGGAATATCCCATTGTGATTGGAAAAAAGGGGATGAATGCCCGCCTTATCGGACAGATTTTAGAAAAAGAGATCGAAGTGCATAAACTGAGTGAATATCAAAAAATCTTAACTGTCCAAATGGCAGAATATGCAGAAGATTCCGACCCGATGTATGATGAAAAGTTAAAGATCGAAGGAGTCAGCGGGCTTGTCATCGATAGTTTAGCAGGAGCAGGCTACGATACACTCCGTAAATTTATGCAATCCAATCCAGTAGAAATTGCTGCAAAAGTCCCTGGGGTCAATTACTATGACTTGGCGGATAAGATTGTCGATCAAATCCGGAAAAAGAAGGGATAACTTGGCGAAACACCTTAAGCTAAACATCAAAAATCTTCAGCTAGCTGGCGCGCTTAAAACCAAACCACCTGAAAAAGAGACAGAGAAAAAAAAAGAATCAACTACCGAGGCAGAGCCTAAAAAAAGACTCACTCGGCTCAAAGAAGATGCATCAATCACTTCCGCATTGAAGCAAGCTGAAAAAACTTTAGCTTCCCGCACCGTTGAAAAAGAGGCTCCTCTTCCTGTTAAAAAGAAAACAAGAATCATTGCAGCTCCCACAGAGGAAACTCCTGCAGAAGTTGAGAAACCCTCATCTGCCACTGAGCCTGCAGTAGAAGAAAAAGTCGAAGTTGAAGCTGCCGTAGAAGAAAAACCAACTCCTGTAGAAAAAAAGGCTGAGGAAAAAGTTGAAAAAGCAGCAACACCTGCTCCTAAGTTTGCCCCACAGCCTACAAAAGCCAAAGAACTAAGACCTAAGAAAAAAGAAGAAATCCGCACCTTTGATTCTCGAGATAGACAAGGCCTTCGCGATATCGATAATGAAGCCTGGAGAAAAAGACGTGCTTTCAAACCGCGAGGCTATGCTCAAAGAGTAGAAGAGATCATCAGGCCCAAATCTCTTACCATACGGCTTACCATTGCAATCAAAGATTTAGCTCACGAGATGAAACTCAAAGCATCACAGCTCATTGCAAAATTATTTATGCAAGGGATCACCCTGACTTTGAATGATTATCTCGATGATGAGACCATCGTACAGCTTTTAGGCCACGATTTTGATTGCGCGATTACAATCGATAGAACGGAAGAAAAACGGATCCAAATCACCGACAAAACAATCGCCCAAGAAATTCAAGTCATAGATCCAAATTCTCTTCAAATCCGTCCCCCTGTCGTTGCATTTATGGGCCATGTTGATCATGGTAAAACCAGTTTGATTGATAAAATCCGAAAATCCAATCGAGCAGCATCAGAAGCAGGAGCCATCACTCAGCACATTGGAGCTTTTAAAGTCACAACAAAAGCAGGCGAAGTCACCATTCTCGATACCCCGGGCCATGAAGCATTTTCAGAGATGCGCTCGCGAGGGGCAAACGTTACAGATATTGTCATTTTAGTGATTGCAGGAGATGAAGGAATTCGGGCCCAAACCGATGAAGCAATCAAACAAGCAAGAGAGGCCAAGGTTCCGATTCTCGTAGCAATGAATAAATCCGATAAAGCTTCTTTTGATGCACAAAAAATCTATCGGGAACTCTCTGATCGAGAACTTTTACCTGAAACTTGGGGCGGAACAACGATTACGGTCAATTGTTCTGCAACAACAGGACAAGGAATCCCTGAGCTTTTAGAAATGATCGCACTGCAAGCAGAAATTTTAGAGCTTCGGGCATGTCCGGCAATGCGGGCCCGAGGAACAGTTCTTGAATCAGAAATGCATAAAGGGATGGGGGCAGTTGCAACCGTGCTCGTGCAAAATGGGATGTTGAAAAAAGGCGATGCCATTGTTTATGGCCATTTTTCAGGCAGGATCAAAACGCTCCATGACGATTTAGGAAAACCTATAGAAGAAGCAGGACCATCTACTCCTGTAAAAATCACAGGTCTTTCCGAGCTTGCGATTGCAGGATCCGAATTCATCGTTGTCGGCAGTGAAAAAGAGGCGAGAGACCTTGCAGAGGCAAGAGCTGCCGGATACAAAGCAGAAGAGCTCAGCCGGGTGAAAATAACCGGCATGGAAAAGATGATGGCCAAAAAAGAGAGCGGCGAGATGAAGATCTTGCCGGTAATTCTACGCGCCGACGTGCAAGGATCTTTGGAAGCTCTCAAAAATTCGCTGCTTAAAATCCATTCGAAAAAAGCCCGTCTTGAAATTGTCAGTGCCGATGTAGGAGAGATCTCTGAATCAGATATTGAGCTTGCCGCAGCATCTAAAGCAACGGTTGTTGGTTTTCATACAAGCATCGAGAGCAATGCAGCAGATCTCATCAAACAAAAACATATTACCGTTTTTTGCCAAGATATCATCTATCACCTCATTGACGAGGTGAAAAAAGCAATGAAGGGCCTCCTTGATAAGCTCGAGCAAGAAACAGAAAGTGGAGTTGCAGAAGTCAAAGCAGTCTTTAAATCTTCGCAGCTTGGAAATATCGCGGGCTGCCAAGTGATGGAAGGGACGATCAAACGGCAAAATTTTGTCCGCCAAGTCCGTGATAAAGAGATCATCTGGAAAGGAAAAATCGCATCTCTGAAGCGTGTGAAAGAAGATGTCAAAGAGATGAAAGAAGGATTTGAGTGCGGAATTGTCCTGGAAGGGCAAAATGACATCAAAGAGGGAGATCGCCTCGAAACCTATGATATTACCTACATCGATCAGGATCTATGAAGAAAAACCGCCTAAGCCGCGTTAATTCCCTTTTGAAACAAGTGATCTTTGAAGTGATCCAAAAAGAAGTCCGTAATCCCCATGTCAATACTTTTGTAACGGTTACACAAGTCGATACTTCCAGCGATTTACATCATGCAAAAGTCTACATTAGCATTATTGGAACCGACGGAGAAAAAGAAAAAATTTTAGCTGCCCTTCAATCAGCGGCCGGTTTTATTGCCGTCAATGCAGCAAAAAAAGTACAGCTTCGCTATTTTCCCAATCTCGATTTTAAAATCGATAATGCAGCAGATGACCACATGAAAATGCAAAAGCTTCTCGATGACATCGAAAAAGAGCGCCTCTCCCGTCCATGAAAAAAGGCCTTTTGCTTGTAAATAAATCCTCCGGATCGACGTCATTTCAAATTGTATCCCAGCTTAGACGGATCACAAAAGAAAAGACCATTGGCCATGCAGGCACCCTCGATCCAATAGCCACAGGTGTTATGGTGATGCTGATTGGCCGGGAATTTACCCGAAAAGCGGATACGTTTTTAACCTCAGACAAAGAATATCTTGCAACTCTTACGCTTGGTATTGAGACTGACACTTACGATCTTGAAGGACAAGTAACTTTTCGCAATTCATTAGTGCCAACTG
>CAZXLK010000069.1:0-7898 GCA_964641775.1 uncultured bacterium
GCAAGATTTTCATGGTAAACAATGGTGTGCTTCTTATTTTGGTATTCAAGCTATTGATTTGAAGATATTTACTCCTTTGGAAATAGCAAATATGGAAACCTATACCCGTCAACACTGTTTGTCTAAAAATGGATTTGAATTATCGAAACGAGGAATATTGACTTCAAATGAGATAGGCAATATGGGAACATATGAAAGACAGCGTATTTTATCAAATAAGGGTGCAGAGCTGTTAATTAAGAAAGCTGTGGAAAAGGCAGAAATGCTATCTATGACAGTTGAAGAATTAGATGAGCTTTTATCGTAACTATTCAAGTCACGCCTTTGGCACGAAGTAACTATTCGGATACCCCCTCCTTCGTCGGGGCATCTAAATAGAGAATCTAGTTTTGTTCTTTCTTATCGCAGTTTTCACGTCTTCAATGGTGTAGAGAATGAGCCCTCCCTTAGACATAATCCACTTCCTTTGCTTTGCATTTTTTAGAAAAAACCGTGGCTGAAATGGGAAAACCTCTCTAGGAAAAAGTTCTGAATGCGTCTCTCCACCTCCAATTGGTTGGATGCGACAAGCATCCAACCTTTATTTCACGATTCATGTATTTTATAGTCAGAGGCTTATCAACATAGCTCACTAGTTCTGAACAATGAGCTACAAAAATTGCCGTTTTTCAAGCGCTTCAGAACTCTCGAAGATCTATCGAGCAGAAATGCTATGCACTTATGCTTGCGTCAAAAATAAATCTACCAAAGCTTCAGGTGCAGTTAGCATAGGAAAATGCCCAGAATTAATTTCACAAGAAGAAATTTTCATATCTTTTGCGCGACTGACCATAGCATCTAAAGCTTTATCTTGAGAACATTTAATGTAGATCTTCTCGATATCATGAAAAGATGTATTCCCAAAATATAATTTTTGCTGAAAGCTTTTTAACGGGTGAGGCGTAGACATTTTTATAAACCACCTTATCATTTCAGGAGCATGAATTCCGTAGCTTTGAGGAGTCCCTGCAGCAACTTCCCATCCATTTCCTTCTTGGGCACTTTTAGAAAGAAAAGAAGAAATCTCAGGCCCAACCGCGTCGAACATACTTTCCCCATCTTTCGGAAGAACTGCTGCAACATAAATTAACTTTTTTACTTTTTGAGGAATTCTATCAGCAACACCAGTGATTACCATGCCTCCATAACTATGACCTATCAAGACTACATTGTCCAATTCTTCATAAATAATTGTATTCAAAACATCTTGAATATGAGTTTCTAGATTTATATCTGGGCAAGACAGATGTTTTCTTTCTCCTAATCCAGTTAAAGTTGGGGCCAAAACTGCGTGTTGTTTATGTTCCAAAATTTTACGCACATTTCGCCAACAATTGCCCCCTATCATTCCCCCATGTACAAGAACAAAATTTGACATCCATCACCCCTCTAAACAGTTTTTAATTTTTTCTAGCGATGCAATGAAAAGTGCGGGCTGGATTTTGGTTCATTGTTTTGAAATCAAATTGCTCAAACCATTGAATATCAAAAAATTTTAACAGGCCCATAATCGCTTTAGTTGTGAAATGCCGGACGGTTAAATTTTCATTCGTTGTATAGATTCCCCATATCCCACAGTCTTTTAAGCCAGATTCATATCTTGCTTGATATCGGGGATGCTCACATATGAGAAAGTCAGTGATGTATAATACCCCTTTCTTTTTGAGAACTCTTCCGATTTCAGCGATTAATTTTTCCAGTTCTTGATCATCGGTGATGCAGCAAAGCACGGTCGACATTACAATGGCATCAGCAAATTCGTCGTGACACGGAATAGCACCTGGCTTTTCGAGCAACCTGAGATCGAGATCTGGATTTTCTCTACGTCCTCTTGTAATCATGTTTGAAGCAAAGTCAAAGCCAATAAGGGTTTGATATCCTTTCGGTTTTAACATGCGCATCACTCGACCATAACCGCATCCATATTCGACAATTTGAGCTGCTGGTGATAAAAATGGGGAGAGCTTATCTAAATAGAGAGGATCTTCAAATACTTTTTGCGATCCTATTTCGTTCCAGTATTGTTGCGCCATCATGGAGATTTTTCTTTTACGTCACGTATAAAACTTTCAAGCAGAGTGTTCAACTGTTCTGCTTGATGATAAACAATTGCGTGTTGTGCATCTGCCAACACTTTGATTCCATCTTGCCACAAGTTCAAATAATGCAGTTGAGATATGTATCCCCTGCCTATGGTGCTATCTTTATCCCCAATAACCAATGCAAGCGGTGCTACAAGATCGCTGACAATAAGAGTTTCATCCACCCCTTTTCCTGCTAATACAGAGGCTACCATTGTAGCACGCGCAGCCCCGTCTGTTTTCATGGCATCTTGGATCATAAAATAAACAGAAGGATCCTTCGTATCAAAACCACCCGCTCCCACATATTGTATAGCCTGAGACTCGGTTAAAACATCTGGGCTAGCGGCATAGCTTCCTTCATAGGGAGGATAGGCAAGAAAAGCCTCTTCAGAATACTTCATAGGAGCGCTAGAAACCATCATCACGCCTTTGATGCGATCTGTAACTTGTGTCCATTGTAAAGCGATATTGCCGCCTAATGAAAATCCAACTACGATAAACTCCTTCAGTTTTAGGGTCTTTGTGACCTCGTCTAAAATTCTTGCATAGCCAGGGATAGTATAGACCTCGCTCGGATGATTGGCATGAGCACTTTCTCCATGTCCTAGGAGATCAATAGCGATGGTTCTATATTGTGGGCTAAAATACGCGACTTGTTTTTTAAATACTCTTGAAGAGCAAGAGTTTCCATGAATAAAAACAATAGGGAAGTTCTCTCCTCCCGAGTCTATATAGGCAATTTTTCCCTCAGAGGTATTCATGAAGTGAAAATGCATCTCTTCATTTGAAGCTTTTATGTTTTCCGAATAGGCTTTCCAAAGAGAAAAATGGGGAGCCATATGACCTCCCTCATCTCCTATGATTGCAGTTACCTGCTTATTGGATTCGCTGTCTTGAAGTCTCTCAATAAAGTAAATCATCTCTATAATCGATAGGACTTCGTCTTTTTTATCAAAATAAAGCAAGATATTTAGAGAGAGACCCTTAAGCATTTTCGGTGAGTCGATTGGTCTGAAGCCGTTTTCCCGATATTTTTTGGCTAAAATCTCAAATTCCACAGATTTAAGGGGTGTATCCAGGATAACAATTCCTCGTTGAATTGCAGAAAGGAGTTTCTTTTTTTCTTCAGCCCCAATCCCCACTCTTTTGAGTTCCGAATCATAAACTGTTCCATTGAGTACAGCAATCGCATTAATAACAGCTCTACCTCCTGCCGAAAATCCATAGAGATCAATCGATTCTAGTCCTTGATCTAAAACAATTTTCTTCATGACATAAAGGGCAGGGAGAATCTCGTCGATTGTGCCAAAAGAAGCAGTTTTTGGACCGTATTCTTTCCCTTGTTTGATGTCATATTCGGGGAAATTAAAACTTACGAGAGTAGCTTCTGGCTGGTAGAGATCTTTCAGAGTCTCAGCAATTTGATAACTACCTCCATATCCATGAAAGCAGATCATCGTGCGCTGATTGTTTCCCCGTAAAGAAAAGAGATGAAGATCATAACCGAAAGGATGTTCTGTAGTCCCCGCAACCTCCAAAAGAGGAGCAAGTAAAAAAGTTAAGATTTTGTTTCTCATTGATCCTTATATTTTTTCATAGCTTCCTGAATGGCATTGGTTCCTTCCGTTGTAAGAAGACTTGTCTTTGCGCCATATCTTCAGTCATTCAAACCACATGTTTTAGCAGCCCATTCTTTTGAAGATTCTTACGTTTATTAGTCCATTTCCACCATGCGGCGGGTTCACCCCCAGAAGCTTCATGAATGATTGCTGCAAATACATCCCATACACAAGGATCTTGCCTTGATTGTGTACGCCTTTCCAGTTCGTGAAACAAGATGGTTGGATCTTTAGTTGATAGTTCTTCCACCGTGTGGATATCCAAAAGATGCAAATCTTCAAGGGTTGCCTTCCCAACGTTTTTCAAGTCGCTTAGCTGTTTCATGAACCCTCTATAGGACTAAGGAGTAAAATTGTTCAGGTTTTTATCGATAAGGAATCTCACCACGTCTGTTCTGCAATTGGGATTTTCTTGGCGCTGTCATACACGCTCAGATCCTCATACCGATAAAATAGCGGTTTCCAACCCGGCCCATTTTTCGTATTCCATAAGAGATTGGGTACATTGTTTGGACAGTTGAAAAAAAATACGGTAGATCCCTTTACGAAAAAAAGATCTTCTAGGTAGCTTTTTGGCGTATATTTTGAAATCAATCTTTCGACCTGATCCCGATCCAATTGAGGGATATCATCCCGTTCAAAGAGGGAAACCTCTTTTTTCCCATAGATCAGTTGCAATCGATCAGGTTTCACTCTTCCTAAATTCTGAATGATCGTCTCTCGGCTCATCGCATTATTCAGGACCTGCTCCATCTTTTGTAAAAAGTTAGCAAATTCATCAAAGCGTCCCTTTTTTAATTGCTCGAAGCGTTCGATAGCCAACTCATTCGCCACAATCGCGACAAAGTAAACTTTACGATACTGGTTAAAAAGCTCATGATTGAATTTGACGTAATTTTCCCAGAGAAATTGAGTCCCAGTACCAATATAATCTTCAAGAAGTACTAGAGCTCGGTTTTCTTTCGTCTTCCCATCGAGAATTAAATCGGAGAGATTTTTAAAAGAGGCTGCGCGAAGCTTATTTGCCTGGCGATAAAAATAAGAAACAACATCCCCGCTTTTTGCACAATAAAGTCTAGAAAAATCAACCTGCTCATAAGGATCCTCCCCTTCGAGGTCAAATCCATCTGTCCGAAGTTGCTCGATGAGCTTCTCATGAACTCTTTTTAAGCTTCGGATAGTTCGATCAAGGCTATAATAATCTATATATGAGACGAGCTTTCTGGCAGAGGGCTGGTCTTCCAAATCAAATTGATCGAGCCATTCTTCCATTTGTTCTTCTGAATAGGCTTTCCATTCAACAGGAGATTCAGCAAAAAGGCAAATAGAGGCAAAGAAAAAGTAAAATAATTTTTTCATAAAATTCAGAGACCTCTGAAAAATAGTTTGTTTGTTTTGTGTTGGTTAACTCGAAGGTTAGGAAATGTTTCCGTAAGATCCGTTAATCCTGATGTATTATCTGTTTCTAAATATTTTAGGTTTTTACAACAACGAACAAATTCAATTAGATATTCGGTGGGGTTTTCCGTGCTTCCATAAAAAAGCGCAAAATATTCCAGTTTTTTACAATATTTGGCAATGAGAGAGAAAAGAGAAGCAAAGTCTACCTCGCCCTCTAATTGCCAACTAAGCTCTAATGCGACTAAATCGGGTTTATGTCTTAGGAAATCTTCTATCCCTTGTAAGGTAATGCGGTTCATTGATAGAAGAGAGAGTTGGGTGAGGTGTGGCGTTTTCTGGGAGAAGACCTCTAAGCCTTGATCAGAGATCTCATAAGGGCTGAATTTGCATATGCTCAATAGAGGACAGTTCATCGCAAATTGAATAAGCCCTCGATCAGTTATAGAATTATCCCCTACCTGGGAAAAAAAAGTCAGACAAGGGAGCTGCTCCGTTGCTTGAATCAATGCCTCATCTGTTGTAAGACAACAGTTCCATCCCAGTTGCAATACATTCAACTCTAACCCATGCTTAGAGCAAAGAAATTCTCCTAAGTGAGGAGATGGTTGACTTTCGCGAGCAGTAAGAATGAGCTTTCCGAGACATCTCATTTGCCGAAGGCTTTCGATGAATGCTTGATCAATTATCCTGCCACTGAATATAAATTTTCCAATTTTATTCGGTCTTGGTGGGAATGGTAAGTTAGCTGAAAAAGTTTTCAAATTACCACATCTTTCAGATACTAAATCCAGCTGTCGAGAGGAAATATTTCTCCAGCCAATGAGCTCTAGGCTTGTGATTTGAGGACGGCAGAGCGCCTCGAGAAATTCATAGTTGATATGCTCTTCCTCAATCAGATCTCCTCCTTCGTAGCAACTGGCACCGCTTTGCTTAATTTCGTGAATACTCAATGCAGAGAGATGCGGGGGGTAGTTGTTTTTAAACAAATCGATCAGGGGCCTGATAAAACATTCACTCTGCTGAGAATCTTTTTTCCTACTCTGTGAACCAAAGGAAATTCTTTTCACGTTTGGACATCTTCTAATGAGCCGGGCAAGGACATCAAAGTTAGTTTGCGGCGCTTGTAGGGGAGCTGAAATCTTAAGCGACTCTCTGAGCAATAGGATCTTATGGCAAGTAAGAAAAAGGCGAGTTCGTGATTTGGGATCTAAATACGATCTCACATGATCAATTAATGGAGGAAGCAAGTCTAAAAATGAAAGTCTGTTTGTCATCTTTTACTGAAAAGTATGAACCAACCCTCGACTGCGAAAATACAGTAAATAATACGGTATAATCTAAAGTAGGAAAACGTACGTATTGCAAAAAAATTCTTGATAAGGATATGATCCTCGCCATTTTATGGCATTTTCCATTCGACTTCATGATAGCGCGACCGCTCGGCCTCTTTCAAATAGCAAGGGCCAACAAGAGCGGCGCCTCACGTTCGATTTCTTCGAGCGCATTCTGCCTCCCCATTTGCATGGGAAATATAGATTTCGGATCTCCTCATCTGACAGTAATTGGAACTCTTTTCGCTGGCTGACCTACAGACCCGATATTCATATCAACCGCGAAAGCTTGATCAAACGGTTGGGCCAAGGAGCCAAAAGAGCCTGGAAAGAGGGAACACTGGATCGCTTCCTCGCCTGCAAGTGCCTGCGGATTTATCAACGCGAAGTGATCCGCTCCGATAGGTTGTCGTTGGGGGAGAAGAGAGAACTCCTCGCTGTGGTAAGAGAGCGAATCAGTGAAGTCTATTACGCTCCCTCTCTCATCGAAAAGGTGAAACTCCCTCCATTGAGCAAGGAGAGGATCCGCTTCACCGGGGACGGCCAATTAATGCGGGGACGAAGAGAATGGAATGCGCACCAGAAAAGATGGGTTCTTCCCCGTGAGCTGGAGCGAGCGCGGACTGTTGCGGAAGCGCTGAAAGATCCTAAGGCTCTGATCATCCCTTTCCTGTCTCTCTGTACGGACTTCCCCTTGTCGCCAAGGCAGAAAGCACGGATAGCCCAGCGCGTCTTAGAACACTATGCAGACACTCTACGAACGCTGCGCAAAGAGGGCAAAAAATCGGCGGTTTTTCCTCTGACTGAATTCCCCTTTCCGACCCAGATGAAGATCCGAAAGGATGGATCGGTCCGCATCGATTGGATTAAGGACGCGATTCTACATAGGACCTCCTTTTTTGAAGGAACCGATGAGAGGATCGATCTCTTTGCGAAAATAGAAGAGAGCCTCGAAAAAGTAGATCAAACCAGACGTTTTGAGGAAGAGCCTCAATTCTATTTAGAGGTCGCCCAAAAGGCATTAGACAACTATTCCCAATTCGCAGGTAAAGATCAGACCTACGTGCAAAATCTTGGATGCGAGACGCGCTATCACGTAGATGGACATGTTTTTATCCGGTTGGATGAAAACTATTTTGCGGATGGCGCTAAAAAACAGGTATTCCGCTATCTCCATCTCAACACCGGCAAAGTCGTAGCCGGTCTTCATCTCGATAGAGAAAATGAAGGGCTCGTCGTAGAAAAGTGGGTTTTAGAAAAAGTGAACGGCGTTCCTCATCTCATTAAGACCATTTCAGCTGGATGGTCTCCCGATAAAATCTACCTCTTTCAGCCCTATTATGAAGGCGATCTGTTCGACGCCTTTAAGGAAAGAAAGATCGAGAAAAAAGACTGCGAACCATTCACTGAACAATTCCTCCAAG
>CAZXLK010000070.1:0-7796 GCA_964641775.1 uncultured bacterium
GAGCATCCTTCTTTTTTGCTCTCTTTCGCAAAAAAGAAGATTATCTTCTCTCTCTGTGCTGCCTCTTTTATTCTCTTGTCTCTGTGGTTAAAATTTTTTGCGAGCCTGGGATTAAGCGCCGGCAATTTGGCAACTTTGTGGGCGAATTGAAGAAGGAAAAATCTATCTTTGATCGTGTGAAAATCGTATACTGATTCGCATGAGTTGGATTCCTTTAAACGTTCATTCGCAATATTCGATTTTGGATTCGACGGCGTCTTTGGTTGCATTGGCGGAAAAGGCGGCAAGTTTCGGAATAGGTTCGCTTGCGCTTACCGATCAGGGGAATTTGTATGCAGCGGTGGATTTTTATAAGGCGTGCAAAGCGGCTGGGATTAAGGCAATTTTAGGTTGTGAAATTTGGATTGCGCCCGGAAGTAGACATGAAAAAAAGAAGATGATTGGAATGCCAAATGGTTTTCCTATCGTGCTTCTTGCAAAATCGAATGTTGGTTATCGGAATTTATGCAAGCTCAGCTCTTTGG
Organism: uncultured bacterium; assembly: GCA_964641775.1. Taxonomy (GTDB): domain Bacteria; phylum Chlamydiota; class Chlamydiia; order Chlamydiales; family SM23-39; genus CAIPFQ01. Next base: position 525 of record CAZXLK010000070.1, read on the forward strand.
GCTTTTTAGAAGGATTTTATTATCAGCCGAGAATTGATAAAGAGCTTTTAGCGGAGCACAAAGAGGGGCTCATTTGCCTGAGCGGCCCTATCAATGGTCCAATCGGATATCAGATTTTACATGGAATAGAGGAAAAGCTAACTGATGAAATTCAATGGTATCAAAGTCTATTTGGAGAAGATTTTTATTTTGAGATTCAAAGACATCCGTTAGGTGAGGTGACAGAAAAAGAGAGCTGGCTTGTACAAAAGATGCAGCAGTATGTTTTGGATCAAAAAAAACTCAATTTGAAGCTTGTAGAGCTAGCGCAACGAATGAATATTGCCCTCGTTGCCACAAATGGCATCCACTACATTGAGCCCGGCGATTGGAAAGCGCATGAAATTCTTCTCAATATTCAATCGGGAGAGCCATGTGAAATTTGGGAGCGCGATAGCCATGGGAATTTAAAAAATAAAGTGGCTAATCCCAAAAGAGAGGTAGAGCCGACGCGGGAGCTTTATTTTAAATCGCCTGATCAAATGAAGGCTCTCTTTGCCGATTTGCCACAGGCAATTGAGGAGACTATACGGATTGCAGAAAAATGCAAGTGCGAGCTCGATTTCAAAACTAAACACTATCCTGTTTACATTCCGCCCGGTCTTGTTGGAAAAGATGTCACCAAAAAAGAGAGGCTTAAAGCTGCAGAAGAATTTTTGCGCGGGTTATGTTTAGAAGGAATTAAAAGTCGTTATACGGAAGAGGCTTTAAATTTTGTTCGGGAAAAAGTTCCGGGCAAAGATCCCACACAAGTGGTGATGGAACGATTTGAATATGAGTTTGGGATTCTCACGTCTAAGGGCATGTCCGACTACATGCTCATTGTTTACGATTTCATCGACTGGGCAAAAAAACAGGGGATTCCGGTTGGGCCGGGCCGCGGTTCTGCTGCAGGATCGATCATCTCTTATCTGATTGGCATTACCGACATCGAGCCGCTTCGGTTCCACCTTTTCTTTGAGAGGTTCATCAATCCCGAAAGGATTTCCTATCCGGATATAGACGTCGATATTTGCATGGAAAGAAGGCAGGAAGTGATTGATTATGTCGTTTCCAAATACGGGAGGGATAAAGTCGCCCAAATCATCACTTTTGGAACGATGAAAGCCAAGATGGCGATACGCGATGTGGGAAGAGTCTTAAATATTCCGCTCTCCAAAGTCAATGAAATCGCAGCGCTTGTTCCTGAAGATCCAAATATGACGCTCGAAAAGGCGTTTCAAATCGATCCAGAGCTTAGCCGCTTGGTAGAAACTGATGAGGACGCAAGGCGCGTTCTCGAAATGGCAAAAAAAGCAGAAGGATCGATCCGAAATACCAGCACCCATGCAGCAGGGCTTATCATTTCTGCCCATCCTATTACCGATCACATTCCCATTTGCACTGCCAAAGAAACAGAGATGGCAGTCACGCAATATGCGATGAAACCGGTGGAAAGCGTCGGAATGCTCAAGATCGATTTTCTTGGCTTGAAAACTCTTACCTCAATCAAAAAATGTGTCGACGCAATTGCAGCCCATTCTGCAATTCAAATTGATTCGGGCAATTTGCCCCTTGATGATAAACCGACCTTTGCACTTCTCAATAAAGGGGAAACTCTTGGTGTATTCCAGCTCGAATCAGGCGGGATGCGCGATCTTGCAAAGCAGCTTCATATCGATACGTTTGAAGAGATCATTGCGGTGGGTGCTCTATATCGTCCGGGTCCGATGGATATGATCCCGACATTCATCAATCGAAAACATGGTAGAGAATCCATTGAAATCGACCATCCGCTGATGAAAGAAATCCTCGCAGAAACATATGGCGTTATGGTCTACCAAGAGCAGGTGATGCAGATTGCAAGCACGCTTGCCGGATATACCCTTGGCGAGGGCGATGTGCTTCGCCGCGCAATGGGGAAAAAAGATAAAGCCGAGATGGCCCGCCAAAGAGAAAAATTTCTCATTGGAGCTCAAAATCGAGGAATTGACAGAGATACGGCAGCAAGTATTTTCGATAAGATCGAAAAATTTGCCTCCTATGGATTCAATAAATCCCATGCGGCGGCTTATGCCTATTTGTCCTATGCAACTGCCTATTTTAAAGCGAACTATCCCAAGGAGTGGATGGCAGCTTTAATGACTTGCGATTTGGATGATTTAACCAAAGTCGCAAAGTTTATTGGTGAGGCAAAATCGATGGGGATTCCCATCTTGCCTCCCGATATCAACCAAGCCGGAAGTGAATTTATTGCCGTCAATGATGGGATCCGATTTGCCATGTCAGGGATTAAGGGAATTGGAGGGGCAGTAGTTGATCATATCTTGCAAGAGCGAAAAAAAGGGGGCCCATACAAAAGCCTTTTTGATTTTGTCCAAAGAATTGATAAACACAAAATCGGAAAAAAACAGATCGAGCTTCTTTGCGATGCCGGCTGCTTTGATTTTACCACATGGAGCCGAGATGCTTTGAAAATGAGCGTGGAGGCAATGTATGAAGAGGCCGCGCGTGATCAAAAAGAAGCATCAATGGGAGTAATGAGTCTTTTTCATGTAATCGAAAAGGAAAATTGCCCTTTTGCCGAGCCGCCTCTCGTTTTACAGCCCTCAACTCCCATTCAAATGCTTTCTCGGGAAAAAGAGCTTTTGGGATTTTATCTCACAGGCCATCCGATGGAAAGCTATGGCAGCCTTTTAAAGCGCCTTTCATGCGTGCCATTGGGAGATTTTTCCTTAATACCGGATGGGATGCTCAGGGCTGCTTTCATCGTGGAAACGGTTGCCATCAAAGTCTCTTCGAAGAGTCAAAAAAAGTTTGCGATTTTAAATATTGGAGATGGGTTAGAGCGGTTTGAGCTTCCTATTTGGTCAGATCTTTTTGAAGAAAAAGGGCATTTACTCAGGGAAAATCAGCTTCTTTATGCCGTGCTTCAGCTCGAGAGAAAAGAGGGGCTTTTGCATTTGACTGCCAAAGCCATAGAGGATTTAACCCAGCTAGATGAGGCCAAATCGAAGGCGCTTGACGATCTTTATGACCGGCTGAAAGCTCAGGGGAAAGACCCTCATCCCAAATGGAAAAAAAGAGAGAAAAAAGAGGAGGCCCAAATACAAGAAGAAGTGATGCATCTTACTTTAAAGCTCGATGCGGATATGCTTCTTCATAGTGATATTCTTTGCCTCAAAGATCTTTTCCGGGAAAATCCGGGCAAATCTACCCTTGAAATCCAATTTCTTTCAAAGACAAACCCACTAGGGACCCTTTTCATCGATTCGAGCTGGGGTGTAAAGGCTCAAACCTCTTTATTCGAGAAGCTTCGCACCCTCAATTTTTTGTTATCGGTGGGGCATAACGGCAGTTGACGGGAATGGGGAAGATCTCCTACGCTATTTGTTTATGAAATATCTTTTTCCATTGTTTTTGGCCTTTAGCCTTTTTGCCGGCCCTGAAGAGGAGCTGGCTTGGGAGTATTTGCCCTCTGTCATTGAATATAGCGACTCTCTTCACAAGGCAATTCGGGACGAAAGATGGCGCTCTGCGATTGGTTTTGCCGAAATTATTGCTAATTATTTTCCTGAAAGTCCTGTTGCTGAGGAATCTTCTTTTTTAATGGGGGAGGCATACTTTAAGCTGGGCGTCATCGATGCTGCAAATGAGAGTTTTAGCGCCTATTTAAACAACCCTGCTCCTAGACATTTTGAAGAGGCGATCCACTACAAATTCGATATTGCCGAGCGATTTAGAAATGGAGAAAGAAAACATCTTTTCAGTAATCCTACATTGCCGCGCCTATTGTCTGGTACAGAAGATGCGATTGGTATTTACGATGAAGTAATTACAGCGCTTCCTCATGACGAAATTGCAGCAAAATCGCTCCTTGGCAAAGCGCAGCTTCAGCTTCACTTTGAGGATTTTAAGCCAAGCATAGAAACGCTGGATCTTTTGATTCGAAGATTTCCAAAACATGAGTTGGCAGCTCAAGGTTTTCTGGAAAAAAGTCATGTCTATTTGAAACAATCGCAAGAAAAAGATTTTGATTCCGCTCTTTTAAATTTAGCAGATGCCAATCTTCGAAAATTCCGCCTTGCCTTTCCAAGAGAAGAACGTATTTCTGATGTGGAACATGAATTGGGAGAAATCCAAGAGATTTTTGCCGAGCGTCTCATGGAAATAGGGAGGTTTTTCCAAAAAACCAAAAAGATCCCTGCTTCCATTTTATATTACACAAAGGTAATTAACCAATATCCTGCAACAAAAGCCGCGGCGGAAGCCAATGAGAAGTTACACGTACTTCAAGGCTAATGTCTTTTTTCTATTCAGTTTGGTAAGTTGTGGATATCAGTGGGCAGGCGAAAGACCCACGATCTCAATCCCTTATGTAATAGGGGATGCGGATGGTTCTTTAACTCAAGAGATTGCAAGAGCCATAGCGCTCAGCGGGGTTGGGGTTGTCGAGCAGTGGGGAGCGAAATATTGTCTGCAAGTCTCTATTGCCAAGGCCGATAGAGAAACAATTGGCTATCGGCGCGACCGGCAGCAAATTGATGGGAAGAGTAGAAAACAACTTCTTGCTGCCGAAAGAAGAAAGATTTTAAAAGTAGAAGCAAGTCTATATGAAGGAAAGGAATTGGTGAAAGGACCCTTTCACATTGAAGCATATTCCGATTATGATTATGTGGATGGGGATTCGATCCAGGATTTGGAGTTTATAGGGCCAAATGGGGCCCTGCAAGTGGTGCTTCCTTTTTCCTTGGGCCAACTGGAACCTTCCGAATCGGCAGAAGAGGCAGCGATGCGCCCTTTAAATGTTCATCTTGCAAGAAAAATTGTCGAACAGCTTTGGTTAAATCTAAATGATAAAAGCTGAATTTTTTGCTGAAATCAAAGAAATACATCCTATCATGCAGTGGCTTAAGGTCCATTTGGAAAAAAAAGGGTTTGATTCCAAAACGATCAGGCGGATGGAACTTGCTTTGGAAGAGGCGGTTGCAAATATCATTCACCATGGCAAAAAGGGCAAAATTGAAATTGGGATTGATTTCCGAGGGGAAACTGTTGCCATCGTTTTAAAAGATTTTGGCCCCCCTTTTGATCCTTTGACAGAGGCGCCTGAGGTTGACCCGGGTAAAGTAGGTGGTTTAGGGATTTTCTTGATGAAGCAAGTGATGGATGAAATAACCTACCAAAGATTAGAAGGGGCAAATGTCCTAACGCTTTTTAAGCGTTTTTCTCGAAAGAAGTGAGCGTTGCTTCCGTTTCGAGCATATCGAGAAGGAAATACTGCAAAACTTTTAAAACATATCTGGGAGTATTGTAAACGCCTCGAGTCGTAAAGACGATTTCAAGGCTTGGTTTTCCAGGATGATTGAGGGCAATCATCACAAGAGTCATTGGCTGCTCACCCTCCATTTTAGGGATGATCCAAACAATGAACTGCTCATTGAAAAGAGTGACCTTTTCTACGCTTTCTACAACATGGAAATATTGGGTTAAATCGTCAGGCTCTTCATTTTCATCTTGAATCGATTCCAAGAGCCCTTGGTCATAAAGCGTTTGTAGATCAACAGATAAAATTCCATCGTGAGCCCAATGGGGAAGATCGCTCGTGAATTGTCTATAAACTTCTTCAATCTGCATCGGATTCAACATGGCTGACCTCCCTCGATCAAGCTCCCCGCCACTACCTCAGCTTAGGGCCTTTTTATTAAATTGTCAAGATTCGGTACAATGGCGGCTATGCGCACTATTTTCCTTCTTTTTTGGTCTTTTACCATTACGGCTAATGGGCTGCAAGTAGAGATAAAAGCAAGCTCTGCAATGCTCATGAATGCTGCAAGTGGAACGATTCTTTATGAGAAACATGGCAATGCTCCGGCATATCCTGCAAGCACAACCAAAATCGGAGCAGCGCTTTTCATCTTGTCTGAAATCCAGCCCAATCTTGATCAAAAAATAAAAGTGTCAGCCGAAAGCCTCAAGATGAGACCTACTGATCCCAAAAAAGGTTTTCCTCCCCATTGGTGGTATCCCGATGGAACTCGGATGGATCTTTTGGAAGATGAATATGTAACGGTAGATGCTCTTTTGCATGGGCTCATGATGGTGTCGGGAAATGATGCTGCAAATGTTTTGGCAGAAGGTTTTTATGGATCGATCCCAACCTTTGTTCAAGAAATGAACGCCTATTTGCGAAAAATCGGGTGCTCCCAAACGCAGTTTCTTAATCCTCATGGATGCCATCATCCGGAACACTTCACAACGGCCTATGATCTTTGTCTCATGACCAAAGAGGCTTTGAAATATCAGAAGTTTCGAGAAATTGTTTCGAAGGTGCAGTATCAAAAACCAAGGACTAATAAGCAGGGACCGGCAGACATTCTCCACACAAATCCTCTCATAAAGCCCGGCAGATTTTTCTATCCAAAAGCAATTGGGGGAAAAACAGGATTTCATAATCATTCGCAATATACATTAGTTGCAGCTGCAGAGCATGAAGGGCGAACTCTCATTGCCGCCGTAATGGGAACTCCCGATTCTGCAGATCGCTATGCCGATGCAATTCTTCTTTTTGAAGCGGCATTTGCCGAAGTCAAAGAGCAAAAGCGGCTCTTCGGCCCCGAGAATCTCTTCTCCCGCCAAATTCCCGGAGCAAAAACCGATCTCACCGCCTCTTTGAAAACCGATCTCATCCTCTCCTATTTCCCGGCAGAGGAGCCCAATGCCAGAGCCTTTGTCTATTGGGATAATTCCCCCCTTCCCATTAAAAAAGGAAGCCCCGTCGGTGCCGTCCGGATCCTCAGCGAAAAAGGGGATCTCCTCGCCCAAGGCGAACTTATCGCCAAAGAAGATGTCCACCGCACCTTTTTATTCGCCATTAAAGACATGATCGCTAAGCTTTTTTAAAAATTTAACCACCGAGGACACCGAGAACACCGAGAGAAAAAAAATGCAGCTTTGCTGCAAAAAAGAAATTCAGAGGTTCTTGGAAAGACAGGGAAACATGATGGAAAGGATGTGCATGATTTGCATGATAAAAAAAGAAATATTTTTCCTATCCTATCATGCGTATCATGCATATCCTCTCAAATCATGGTTTTTTTTTAATACTAGGAGCCCCTGAAGGACATGATCGCTAAGCTTTTTTGAAAATTTAACCACCGAGCACACCGAGAACACCGAGCACACCGAGAGAAAAAAATATGCAGCTTTGCTGCAAAAAAAGAAACTCAGGGGCTCTTGGAAAGACAAGGAAAC
>CAZXLK010000071.1:0-7791 GCA_964641775.1 uncultured bacterium
GAAGGAAAATTTTTTTTCGAGCCGAAGGATTGAAGAAAAAAATTTTTCGAAGGGCTAAACTTTTTTGCGCCAGCAAAAAAGTGGAGGCCGATCCACGGGGGTTCGGGGCATCCCCGACCTGCATATCCTTAGCTGCTTTAGCAGCGTTATCCTTAGCTCATCGCTTGCGATGAGCGTTATCCTGTTACCTTGTTGTGAGCCCCTAGACTTTTGCAAGTACCTCCCGTGCCTGAAATAACTAGCAGATTTAAAAGTTGGCAGAAAATGGGGACAAGTTACAACATTATTTTCCTTAAGAACGAGGAAAGAGATGGCGATAGGTTTTCTTTTAGATTCATTAAATACCAATACCCAATATTACTGTTGCGATCTCAAGGTTGTTCGGTTTTATCGACTTTATAAAGAAATCCATGCGAGAGTAGAAAACTATCACTCTGGTAGACCGATTCGTCTTTTTTTAGAACATGAAATCACTGTAGTGAATGTTAGCTTGCTAACTGGAAGGGCCACGGTACTTTGCGACCATAGCAAAGAAGAACAAGATCAGATTCTAAATCAAATGCAAGAGATTCGTGTTCGCTATGATGAAGAATTACACGCAGTTGGCCTTGTTATCATCAAAAAGAATTAATTCTTTTTGTACACGGAAAAGGTTGGCAGAAAATGGGGAAAAGTGAGAATCTAGTAAAGGATTTTTTGATCAAATTTAGAGGTTAAACTTATGAAAAACTTATCTCAATGGATTCTTGCTGCAAGCTGTATAGCATTTGCTTTTGGTTGCCAATGTCAATCGAAAACTCCTGCGGCGGAAAATGCTACCGATCCCAATCAGCAGCAAAATCAAAATAACATGATGCAAGGGAATCAAAATCAGAATCAGGTGAATCCAGACCAAAACAACACGCCGAGTTCAGATCAAAACATGGTGCCAAACTCAAATCAAAATAACACGCCAAGTTCAGGTAGCACAGAAAGCGGATGCGGGCCAAATGGCTGCAATTCTACTTTGAATGAAAAAGCTGAACCTGCGCCTGGAAAAAAGGAAACTGTTTCTGCAAAAGAAGAAACTGTTTCTGCTCCTGAGCCGGAAAAAGCAGAGCCTGCTGCAACAGCAGAAACCAAAGCTCCTGCTGCTTCATAAAGTAGGCTTTGAGACACTTGCAAAATTCTCAGCGGTTCTCTCAAGTTCTTCGCGTCTCTGCGGTAAATTTTTGAATCCTTTCACGACGCTTGAAAGAATAGGAATTCAAGATTGCCGCAGAGACGCGAAGTACGCAAAGTTACGCAGAGAGAAAGAATAAGAAATATAATTTTATTTCTTTACTCTGCTCTTTCGTTTTCCATGATAGTGGTTTGTTCTTGTTGGAATAATGCAACGATTCTCTCGGTTTCTTGCAAGACAAGGAATTTGTCTCGAGTGACGAGTGCATTATCAAAGAACCACTGATTTTCTTGACTATCTTCGGTATAAAACTTAGCGCATCCATGCTTTTGGTCGCTGCGCCAGGGGATTTCCGCAATCAAATTGCCCAGATCATCAAAATGGTATTCCAATCCTTCTTTTTCCCCATCAACGTAGGGAATTTCGGCAACTTTAAGACCATTGCGGTAAACAGTTTTTGTCCCATCGAGAATGCCATTTTTCCATTGTAGAGACATTAATGGGCGTCCTAAGCTTGTGTATTTCACCTGTTCTCCATGGAGCACATAGTCATTGTAATTGGAAACTGTATGCATTTGGCCATTTGGGTGATACGTTGTACGGGATGTCATGACGCCGTTTTCAATTTTGTCACAGGAGATGAGTAGCCCGGATCGGTCTCTTTTATTCCGTACTCCTACGCTATTTTCCACTCTTGATTCCAATTCATGCTCAGAGGAAAAATATTTTCCATCGATCAGATATTCCCCTTTATATTCTTCGATGCTCAAAGGGACACCTTTATCATTCCAAAATGTTAAAATGAGACGATCGTCAAATTCATAAGCTTCTTCACGGATAGGAATTCCATGTTCGTCTTGCATTGTCTCTTTTAGCAAATTCCCTTGGTCATAGAGAAGAATCCTTTCAACAGTTGAACTTTTAGGAAATGTAAACATGGTAGGACCATGCAACACTCCATTTTCATAAGTGCGGGTAACAGTTACCCCATTTTTTAAGTGAGCAATGACCTGGCCTTCTCGCGATCTTTGATCCCACTCTTCCTCTGTGATGGGAAAACCATATTTGTGAACATAGGATTGCGATAGAATTTGCTCCGGCGAATTGATTGATTGGCAAGATGTTACAAGAATGCAAACAGCAAAAAACGATATATATTTCATGAAAGCCTCAACTTATTTCTCAATCTTATTTGAGAGCATCGAATTTTGCCATCATTTTTTTGTGGGCATTTTCCACTTCGTCAAAGGAAATGGTTTTGAGAGGATCGCGGTACGTAAAGCGAAAGGTCGCATTTTTTGTTTTCCCATTTTCGGGAGTATAGACATCAATCAATTCCACTTTTTCTAAAAGAATCGACTTTTGAGAATTGATCGCATCGAAAACGGTTTGAATCATTGTGGATGGATCCAGAGGAATGGTCCAATCTCTCTCCGATGATGGAAAAGGGGAAAGAGGAGACATTTGGTGCCCTTTTTTGGGAGCTTTTCGTAAAAGGTGGAGATTCATCTCCGCATAAAAAATCTTCTGCTTTGTGTCTGGCAAAAGGGCGGGGTGGATCTCTCCCATCGAGCCAATTTTTTCCTCTCCTACAAAAAGATCGGCTTGGCGCTTTGGATGGAAGCTCAAATGTTTGGATGGGACAAAAGAAAAGCCCGTCAATTGAAGCGATTCTAAAAGATTTTCAACGGCGCCCTTTAAATCAAAAAAGTCGATATCCTTTGGCTCTCTTTCCCAATGCAAAGGCCCATTTTTACCACTTAAGAGGATGGCTGCCATTGGCTCTTCAATCAATTCATCTTCTTGGAGGTAATGGATCCTTCCAATTTCAAATGCTGCGAGAATTAAATTTTTCTGATTGAAATTGGTTTTTGCGGCGTCTAAAAAAGAGGGAAGAAGAGATGTTCTTAAAATAGAATACTCTTCTGTTTTTGCATAAGTTGCAACTAATTGAGAGGCTCCGGGACGGACCCATTCAACAGCAAGGTCTCCCAATTTTTTGCTGATCAAATCGGAATGGATGAATTCCTGCAGACCAAATCCGATGAGATGTTCTCTTACTTTTCTTTCAAAAAGAAAATCGGGATCATGGGGGATGCGGGAATTGAATGAGCGGTTTTGCGATTTTTCAATGTGATTCATCCCAAAGATTCTGATAACTTCTTCGATCAGATCGATCTCTTCAGCAATGTCAGATCGAAAAAGGGGAACATCTACGAGCATTTTTTCATTTTCTTCTTGGACCTTAAACCCTAGCCGCTCGAAAATATTTTGGATTTCAGTAATTGATAATTTTGTCCCTAAAACCCGATTCACCCGATCGATTCTGACAGAAATTATGTTTGGCGAAAGCTCTCCTTTGAAATCGATGGCAAGATAAGCCGATTGGGCTTTGCACTCTTTCATGATAAGAGCAGTTGCCATGTCTAGAGCATAAGGAGTCCCAAGCGGGTCTACCCCTTTTTCAAATCTTTGCGAGCTCTCTGAGCGAAGTCCCAATTTTTTTGCAGTTTGCCGAATTTTTACCGGATTGAAGACGGCTGCTTCAATGACAATATTTTTGGTAGCTGTTGTGACTGAGCTATTTTCCCCTCCGAGAATTCCGGCAAGAGCAACAGGCCCTTTTGCATCTTGGATGAAGATCGATCCAACAGGGACGACTCTTTCAATTCCATCCAGCCCTTTGAAGGAAGTGGGGGAGGCAGCAGCTACTACTTCAAGTGTTTTTCCCTGCAGGGCATCTGCATCAAAGATATGCAAAGGCTGGCCCAATTTGAAGCAAATGTAATTGGCAATATCAACTGCATTGCAAATGGGCTCAAGTCCGCAAGCAAGAAGCGCCTCTTGCAGCCAGCTTGGAGATGGGGCAATCTGCACCCCTTCCACATAGCGGCACATATATCGTGGGCTCAGGTTGAAATCGGGCTTTTTGGCATCGAAATTGGCGGCATCTTGCGTTTTGATGGAAACGGAAGGCATTTTTAAAGGGATTTGTAAATAAGCCGATAACTCTCTTGCAATCCCAAGCGCGCTCATACAGTGCCCAAGATTGGGGGTGAGGCTGATTTCAAAAACATCATCTACAATTGCGTCGACTTCAAGGCCTAGCATCGTAAGAGTCTCAGCGATCTCGCTTGGGGCAAGATCCGGATCAATAAAATCTTTTACAAAAGAGAGCGGCATTCGCATGGGTAAAATTTAACCCCTTTGCAAATTTTCTGAAAACCTATATTTTATTTTTGCATGATTAATCGCTGGGATAAGTTTCGAGTCGTTACCATTGCCCTCATCTTTAGCATTGCGCTAAACATCGGGCTACTTCTTACTCTTGGGTTTTCCGCCTATGAAAAAAGTAGGGATTCCATCCCAACTGCAAAACTGATTCTCCCGAGTCCCGAGGTAAGCCATGAGCTGATTTCTGAGATGTTAAAACTTTCATTTCCAGAGCTTTTGGTTTATTTGACGGATAAAACAACACTGACTCAAGGGTATCTCAAAAGAGACCTTGCCCTTGCGGCATTGGCTTTTGCCCATGATTTTAATTTGGAAAAAGCGCTCTCTTCCCAGCTGCCGCAAAATGCCCTGATTGAGATTGCAGATGGAAAAAGAATTGCCATCTACCCGGGCTTAAATGATGAGCAGTTTGAGGCGATTATCCGGTTTGGCTATCAAGAGAAATGGCCGCTCACTGCAAAGGGGCTTTTTCACGCATTGAAAGCATGGCCTAAAGAGACTAGAGATAGCAGCCTTTCCGATGCCTTCTTTGCAACAGCTGAATTTTATGCAGTCCAAGTCCTTTTTCAAAAAACCGGGATGCCGCTTGAGCCCAATCAACTTTTGGATTTACTAATAGACGGGCCCTGGGATGCAGTGGCAAGCTATTATGAAAGTCAATCGAGAGTTTTAGATCTAACGGTGGAAAAAAGGCGTTATTTTCTTCAGTATTATTTAAGTATTGGCTCTAAAACAGCTGCAAAATGCATATTGCAGGGCGATTATGCCTATGGACTAACCCAATTAACCGATGATGCCCTTTTAAAGATCTTGGAATTTGATGGGAGAGAGAGATTGTGTCAGGATTTACTCCGCTCGCAAAGATCGGTCGAAATCAAAGACGCTGCCAATCAAAGACTCTCTTCATTTACAAAAAGGGAAAAGCAGGTGGTAAAACCTACATCTATAGAACATATTGTGCAAGAAGGGGAGAGCCTTTGGAAGATTTCTCGGCAATACAAAGTAAAAGTGGAAGATTTGATCCAGCATAATGGCTTAGAAAAAGATCGACTCATGCCCGGGATGGTTTTGGTGATTCCTCAAGGCACAGGATCTGAGCCGCCGCGGTGAAAGGGGTGGCACTTTAAAAGCCTTAGAGTTGTGAGAAATAACCCTTTGAATGCCCCATGTTTTTCGATGCAGCCAAGGGCGTAGTCAGAGCAGCTCGGATAAAAACGGCAGCATGAGCCAAGGAGCGGGCTAAGTGCAGCCTGATAAAGACGGATCAAAAAGATGAAGAGTTTTCTCATTCTTTTTAGTATACTTACAACGGGATTTTCCATGACATTTGATGCATTTTTAAAAGAATTTATTCCGCAGGTTTCTCGTAAATCAACGCAGCTCAACAAAGCTGCATGGATCTTGGAGACAACAGGCTCTCAAGATGCAGCCGATCTCAAGGCAGATCTTGACACGGAGCTGAAAATTTTATTTAGCGACCCTACAACCTATCAAAAACTTCTTTCCTGGCAAAAAGATAGCTTGGATCCCATTTTACAAAGGCAGCTCAATGTTTTGGTCAGGGCCTTTAAGCAAAATCAGATCCCCCATTCCCTCTTAGAGGAGATCTCCCAAAAAGAAGCTGCCCTTGCCATGAGCTATGCGAATTTTCGCCCAAAAATTGGTGGAAAAGAGGTCTCGGAAAATGAGATCCGTGAGATTTTAAAGACGGAAAAAGATCCTGCAATGAGAAAAGAGGCATGGAATGCTTCTAAAGATATTGGAGAGGTTTTAGCTCCCCAAATTCTTAGCTTGGTAGAACTTCGCAACAAGGCAGCTAAGTCGATCGGCTACTCCGATTATTTTCAAATGCAGCTTCATCTGCAAGAAGTAGATAGCAATTGGCTTGTAAAAACGCTTGATAATTTGGCAGAAAAGTCAGATGGCGCATACCTTAGACTCTCGCAGCAAATTGAAAAGGAACTTGGCCAAAAATTTGGAGTTGATTCCAAAGAAATCGGCCCTTGGAGTTGGCGTGATCCTTTTGGCCAGGAAGATCCGCTTGCAAAAGATCTGGATCAATTGGTTTCAGGAATTGACATTCCGAAAGTGAGCTCTAATTTTTATCAAAATATGGGAATTGAAGTTGGAAATATTTTAAAGCGAAGCGACATGTATGAAAGGCCGGGAAAAAACCAGCATGCTTTTTGCATCCATATCGATCGGATGGGAGATGTAAGAACTCTCAATAATGTGAAAAATTCGATCTGGTGGCTCTCAACCGTTTTGCATGAACTTGGCCATGCAGTCTATGAGCTGGGTTTTGATCCAAAACTTCCTTGGCTTTTGAAAGAGCCGCCCCACATGATCCCAACAGAGGCCATGGCCCTTCTTGCAGGCCGGCAGGCCTATCAAATGGGCTCATTAAAAACCCTTATCAATTCAACTAAAGATAAAGAATCTCTTTGCCAAGATGCCAATGCAAGCCTGAAAAGGTGCCAACTGATCTTTAGCCGCTGGGTGCTGGTTATGACTGCATTCGAAAGAGAGCTCTATCGCAATCCAAGCCAAGATCTCAATGCACTTTGGTGGGGCCTTGTGGAAAAATATCAAAAGATCCGCGCTCCCAAAAATAGAGAATCGAAATTTGATTGGGCATCCAAATACCATATCGGCCTTGCCCCCGTTTATTACTTTAGCTACCTTCTCGGGGAAATGTTTGCATCTTCAATCCAAGAGTCGTTGCAAAAAGAGACAGGTACCACTTTTTTAACATCAGAAAAAGCGGGCAGTTTTCTTCAAGAAAAACTTTTTTCACCCGGCAATCGAATGAGTTGGAGCGAGCTAGTTACCCATGTGACGGGAGCCCCCTTAAGTTGCGATGCTTGGGTCCAAGAGTTTGCTCAATAAGACTCTGATAGGATCTATCCAGTTTTCAAAATCTGTCTGCCTAAATAGCCTGGCGTTTGGATACCAGGGGGAGTCGCTTCGGTTCAACATCCATCTCCAATCGGGGTATCGAGAAATCAGTAGATAGGTCGGAACACCGATTGTCCCCGCTAGGTGGGCAACTGATGAATCAACTGTTATCACTTTCTCACAGCGGGCAATTTCTTTTGCCGTATCTAGCCAAGTGCTCAGATTTCCCTGTTGTATTTGAAAAGTATTCAAAAAACATCTCTCTTCCTCAGTGATTTCTTTTTGCAAGGAAATAAAGTGGAGATTCGGAAGCTCAAAAAATGGCTTAAAGAGCTTTAATCCCAAAGATCTCGACCAGTTTCCCGTATGTTTCGGATTGCCTTTCCAAAGAATGCCAATTCGGTTTTTTATGGGCTGCAAATCGATGCCGCGAATTAAAGTAGGAGGAGGTATTGTGGCAATTTCAGTTTGAAAAATCTGAGGCAGGCTAAGTAGGT
>CAZXLK010000072.1:0-7709 GCA_964641775.1 uncultured bacterium
ACGCCTGAAACAATAGCAAGTCCAGCATATCCTAAGCCAACTCCAACATCAACTATCCCGTTCTCTAACTCCTTGTCTCCTTTTTGTTCTAACTCAGCTTTCGTCTCAGCGAATATATTCATTGTTAATACTAAAGATAAGAGTACAGCTAAAATCATATGCCTCGTCTGAATGACTTGCGGTCATTGTAAAAGAAGACAGAAATTTCCACAATTCATCAAATTATCCATTTGCGAGTTTGCTTTAACTTCTTAGGAACAGCGGAGGGCTCCTTCGGTAGAAAAAATTAGATCTACGCTTCTATGAGCAACTGTTCTTACATTGCCAAATTAAAATCCAAACCTATGATCCCAGAAAACTACAAGACAATGTCTACTACTATTCCATAAACGAAAAAGCACTCAAAGTCTTAGCCCCAAGTGCTTAGAAAAACAAAGCCTCCGGCTGCAAGATTCGAACTGGCGAAGAGTGGATTAATAGTCTTTCAAAACCGTATCTTTGGAAAATCACATCTAAATCAGACGTTGACCTTTAACAGGGTGGTCCGCAATCACTTGTTTAATTTCCGCAAGATCCTCTTGATTAAGAACAACTTGCAGTGCGCCTAGATTTTCTTGAAGATAGTCCATACGCTTCGTTCCTGGAATAGGAATAATATCATCACCTTGTGCTAGCAACCAAGCCAGACAAAGCTGTGCAACGGTACATTTTTTCATTTTTGCAATTTTTGCAAGAGCTGCGACAAAATGCAAATTATGTTCAAAAACCTCTGATTGAAATTGTGGAGAAATGCTGCGTACATCAAACGAGCCGCTTTGCGTAAAAGTACGGGAATCTTTAAGCCTTCCCCCTAGAAGTCCCCTGCCTAAAGGTGCGTGAGCAACCAGTGAGATTTTTAATTTTCTGCAAGTAGGGATAACAATTTCAGGATCATGATGATTAAGAAGGGAATATTCTGATTGCAATGCTACCAATTTCTCACCTAAAACTTTGTGCGCTCTTTCAAGAGTTTTTCCATCCACTTCAGACAAACCAACATAAAGGATTTTCCCTTCTTTAATAAGCTTTTGCATTGCCTGCATCGATTCTTCAATAGGAACAGTAGGATTGACCCGATGTAGATAGTAAACATCTATTACATCTGTGCCCAATCGTTTTAGGCTAGCATGACAACATTTTTGAATATAATCCGGACTGTTATGAATTTTTACTTCTGTCCCCGTGAATTCGATCCCACATTTTGTAGATAATATTACCTTTTTGCGAAAATCTTTTACTGCCTTTCCCAAAAGGCTTTCATTTTCACCATTGCCATACATATCTGCCGTATCAAATAAGGTAATCCCTTTTTCATAAGCGCTATGAATAACTTCAATCGCTACATTTTCATCTGTCGGCCCATAAAAAACCGACATTCCCATACATCCTAATCCGATTGCAGAAACTTTAGGCCCACTCTTTCCCAATTGTCGTTGTTTCATTTATTAACTCCTTCAAAACTATATGTCCCTTCAACCCGATTAAATACTTCGTTGATTTCAGTCACTAATCCATGGGAATCATAGCGAAGAATCACAATCGCATTAAAAATACCAAATTTTTCCATGTCAATAAAAAGACGCAAAACCACTGTTTGATCTCCAGAGGAAATAATAGTATCAGCTGGAGAAATAGTCCAACTTCCATGATTTTTGTGAACTAAAAGAAGATCAGAGATAATTGTATCTCGCCCTTGAATGCAAATCCCTCCATTAAAAATTTTACGACAATCTGGAGAGATCAAAGTGGCCGCAACTTCATATTGTGCAAATTCTTCCCCGTGACTGATTCGATTAATAAAATCGACAAACCGATTTACTGCACCTGTATAATATTCACGCTCATGGCAATTCACTTGCGCGATACAAAAAAATGTAAGAAAAATAGAAAAAAAGATTTTCATGAAAATGTTTCCAAAATATAGATGGCCTGCTCTCTAATTTCTTACCTTCAACTTAATAGAAATAGTGCCGAAGTCTATAGAGAAGGTTTATTTTTTTCAACGAACTCATTAGATCATTCATGATCATTTTTTGATTTCAAAGGCAATGGCTAGGAATTCTTCTGGTCCTAAATTAGTATAAATATCTGACTCTAACGAACCCGGAAATCTTTCTACCGACGCTCCCCATCTTTCTTCTTTGATTTCGCCGGAACTTGTCTCCACAAGAAAACGGGAACCTTGAGTGATAATCATAATAGAGTCCCATTGATGAGTATGAAACGGAACTCTGCTTCCAACCGGAACAACGGATTCCAAAATGCGCACCTGATCATTCTCAAATAAGACTTTATGTTCGCCTGGAGCCGCTAAGATAGCATCAGATTTATTCAAATCTGTTGTTTGTCTAGAAAAAGTGATCTGTTTTGAAAGAGAAATAAAATCCTGAATGATCGATGGGTCTTTGATAGGTTCAAGCTTTTGCATAATCTCTTGTGCAATTGGAGGATCTAGCATATAAATTTGTTCTAGACATCTTTCTAAACCAGATGCAAAAGACAGAGTGGAAAAAGAGAGCATAAAAATTAAAAAAAAATTCAACGTTTTCAATCTGATTCTAAGGTCTCTCTGCTCCTTGCGATACTTGTAAGAGCTTCATGTACGGTAACCAATAGCTAGGATCATTTTCAAATCGTAAAACTCAACATCTAATCGTCGTTTTCCTTCTGTTCAAACTATTCGATATTTTCGAATAGTTGCCTCCAGAAGGAGGCTCACCTTCCTTTAACCTTCCAGCTCTTCACCATCATGAGTACCCTTCTGTGGTGATGTGTTGTCTGTGCATGATAGAGAGTTCCTTTTAATGTTACTTCTTTTTTCATCTGTTGTATTGAAGGGGTGGAATCTGAAAAAATAACTTGTAGTTCACGAACGGCTTTTTCCTCTTCATTAAAATCATCACCCACTTCTTTGCCACCCTTGATCTTTACATTAATCGGTTCCTTTAAAATTAGGATAACAACTTTTTCAGGACGATCACCCATTTCTATGCTAGTATACTCAGGGGGGCCAGGAAAAATTGTTCCATGTAATAAACCGGATACTTCCACCTCCTCTGGCTCGTAGAAAAAAGTTTTTAGCTGATGTGATGGTTGTTCACATACGACATCGATATCCAAAATGATCTCATCCCCATGTAAATCGAGGCTTTTCCGAAAAGTTCCACTACACTGTACGCGTTTTCCAATAAGTGGTATGAATTCCTGTGGAAGATGTACTCCGATATGGGGATAAGGTATGTCTATAGAGGCAATCTGTTTCTTTTCTACTAAGACTGAATGAGTGAAAACTAAAGGCTTATCTGTAACTAGAACGATACCTCTTTCGATTCTAGTTTCCTTTTCACCATTAAGATTTTTGACGATGGTTCTCTCTGAACGTCTTAAAACACCTTCAAGAATGATATTTTGTTCAAATTCCCAACTATGCCCTGATACTTCAGCAAAAAGAAATGCAAAAAGAAAAAACAGAATGAAAGGATTCTTTAACATACCAGATCTCTATACGGAATTTCATGTGGAAATGGACGAAGATATGTCTGTTTTTTATTATGTACAACAACAGCTCGTAAGAGTCGATTTTCCGCTAAGTTGACGGCTTCTTCTCTTGTTATCCATCGTTTCTCTAGAAGATCTAGAACCAAATAACTGGTGACTTTATGGTTACTCATTTTGACGCCGATGATTTTTTGAATGGGTATATATTCCTCGCCTTCGGGTCAAGGGTGCCAACCTTCATAATTAGAGCTGTTAGGTAAACTATGGATAAACGACCAAGTTAGGATCAAAATTTTAAATTTCGGACGTTCATGGGAAAGTATATTTATTCAGTGATTTGTTTCATCATTTGTTTTTTTTCATTAGGATTTACAGCCGATGATCCAAAAATATATGACTGTTTTCTTTTTTTTAATGAACTTGAAATTCTGGAAATCAAATTGAATGAACTCTATGACCATGTTGACTACTTTGTTCTTGTGGAATCAACAGAAACTTTTAGAGGGAAGCCAAAACCTCTTTACTTCAATGAAAATAAACAGAGATATAGCAAATTTTTAGACAAGATCATTCACATTGTTGTTGAACATTTTGAAACGGACAATCCCTGGTCGAGAGAAGGAAATCAAAGAAATCAGATGTTGAGAGGACTTACACAATGTAAAGATTCTGATTTCGTGATTATCGAAGATGCTGATGAAATCGTGCGTGCTTCAAAACTTCCAGAAATTATTGATGCTATTGAAAATCGATATCGTTTTGTGACTTGCAATCAAACCATTTACACCTATTTTCTCAACCGTTTTGGACATGGGACAGTGACAGAGTGGTTAGGGTCTGTTGCCGCTAGATTTGTAGACGTAAAACTCAAAACTCCGCAGGGCGTTCGCATCGAAGAAAGGAAAAATGAATGTCGAATTTTCGATGCAGGATGGCATTTTACTTACATGGGCGGCATCGACAGAGTGAGATCCAAAATCGAAAGTTTTTCTCATTCTGAGCTGGACAACCCATTTTATAAAGACTCTCAGAACATTCGCAACGAAGTCGACCGTTTAAAACTTATCCAAATCGATGGAACATATCCGCAATTTGTTCGTGAACATGTACCTTACTTTGCGCAGATAGGCTTTATCGATCAATTCTCTTTAAGTAATTATTTCTGATATCTTATTGCTTTCTTGGAGAAAACTTAAATGAAGTCATTTACTGTAGGAAATAAGTCTCACCATCTATATCCTTTAACAACGATTTCTACAATAGGAATAAATGCTCAAAAAAGTCTAACCGATCCCCAACTCGCACCTCAAGCACTTAAGGCTTATGTAGAGCTGCTTTCCTTTATGGGACAAATGCTTAAAGCCTGGTCTAACTTGAAATTAGAAAAAAAAGAAAAAGAAGAGGCTTATAGAGCTTGTTCAAACATATTTGAGGCCGCTATATCCTGCGATATAGTCTATAAAACTATAGCTACAAAAATGGATCCCGCTTCGACAACGCGAGAAGACAACATACAAAAACTTATTGAGGCTCTCTCTGAACTTCAATTGACCTTGGTTCTTCGTGCTAAGTAGCCAATCAAGATGCGAGCAAAAGAGTAATTTCTTCTCAAGAGCTAAAAGAAAAACTCCGGATGCAAGATTCGAACTTGCGAAGAGTGGATTAACAGTCTAGTAACTGCGTTTCCTTAGGTTGCTTTCGATCGCCTTAAATCACCTAATGTTGACGAATTCTATAGAGAAAATTATTTTTTTGCCAAGAATTTTGGTTAATTTAGAGTGATATGAGGTAACTTGGGGAAATCAGCAACTCTGGCAAAATTCCGTAAAACGTGAGTCAAGATATCAATATTAAAATCGTTGCCAACCTTCTATGCTACTTTTTGGAAGTGTTGGCGAATTTTTTCTACTGACATTTGCATGGCATATTCCCCGTCTTCTACAAAAATTGGATTCTCGATTTTTTCAAATCCATATCTTTGATAAAAGGTTTCTGCTGATTTAATTCCTTCAAGATAAAGATATTTATTAGATTGGAGACAACGTCTTGCAGCAAAATCTACCAATGCAGTTCCAACTCCCTCGGCGCGCTCAAATTCTTCTATATTTGCGAAAGAACGGATATTTTGCGGATGAGTCACCAAATGCGCGATTTTCACTTGAAAGGCATCTTCTTTAAGAAGAATAATCCCTTGATCCAGATTCAGACTATCTTTACAAAGATAAGCTTCATTAAAAACTCGACCTCGAGTCTCATTCGGACATTCAAAACATTGAGCAACAAGTTTACTAATTATTCCACAATCTTGGAATAACTCAATCTTATCTTTCGAGGATTGATTAGATTTTTCACCTGCAACTCTTTGCCATTCGCGCATGATCTTACCTAGATTAGGGTATTCCTCTACTGTGATTTGCTTAATGCTTAAGGTGCGCTTGTAGGGATTAAAATAACGACAGGAAAGTGACTTAACAACTATTCCAATACAAATCGATGGCACAAGGATAAAGGATGCAAAGCAAGCAAAAACAACAAGGCCAGTTAGATATGCAGTATGCTGAACGATTGTAAAATATGGAGAATAATCCTTAAGAGATCCTTCCACGATACCTGTTACAAAAAGACGAACCTCTCTTCCCGACATATACTCTACTTTAAAAATCTTTCCTTTAAGTGACCAACGATCAGATTGGGAATTATCAATACGAATCTGAAATTCTGCACATTCCTTTATAGACAATGTAATCGGATGATTGGGCGTAAGTTCAGAAATACGAGTTTTAAATTTATTAAAAAAGGCAATTTCCGAAAAATCCTTACAGATGTTTTCATACTCACTCTTTGCCTTTTTATAAATATTTATACCAGGCTTTATAAAAGCATGTCCCGTAATTTGGGGATTTGCAAATATGCAACATAGATTAAAAAGATTAATATTATGATATAATTCCATTTTAAATAATTAACAAATTAAAAAGATATTATATATTTTATAATTACATAAATCAAGAAATAAAACTTCTGAATATGTTGAGAGGCTTAAAAGGAACTCCGGATGCAAGATTCGAACTTGCGACCAATGGATTAACAGTCCACTGCTCTACCACTGAGCTAATCCGGAATGGAGCAGCTATTGTAAGAAAGTGGCCGTTTTATGCACAAGTAGATTGAAGAAGTTATTCGTTGTTTATTAAGTCCATAGACGGGTATTTTATCGGATATGGAAGAAATTTTTGGCTATATCGACTCGATCATCTTTGCTGATGAAGAAGAAGGCTTTACAATTGCGAGACTCAAAGAGCCAAAGAAAAATGAATCGATCTGCATCTTGGGCCTCATGCCCGGACTGCAGCCTGGCGAAAACATCCACTGTAAAGGAAATTGGAAAAATCACCCCGTCCACGGCCGGCAATTCGAAGTTAAAGAATTTGAGTTAAAAAATCCGACTGATCTACTGGGTATTCAGAAATATTTAGAATCCGGAATGATCAAAGGCATTGGCCCTGCCTATGCTGAACGAATTGTGCGCGAATTCGGCACGGAAACTCTAGATGTGATCGACGAAGACCCTGAAAAGCTGCTCAGAATACCTGGAATCGGCTCTAGCCGGTTAAAAAAAATTAGAGAATGTTGGACTGATCAAAAAGAGATCCGCAGCGTCATGGTCTTTTTACGCGGCCACGGCGTAAGTCCCTCTTATGCTAGAAAAATTTATAAGACCTATGGCAATGATTCCATAGAAAAGGTCAAAGCAGACCCATTTGCCCTCGCTCAAGAAATCAAAGGAATCGGATTTAAAAGCGCCGATAGAATTGCAAAAAATTTGGGGATTGCCCCAGATAGCCCTCAGCGGATTGATGCTGGAATTGAACATCTGCTTTGGGAAACAAGCAATGACGGCAATGTCTGCTTTCCCATCGAAACTCTCATTCCCCTTGTCAAAGAAGAGTTGCAGGTTGCTGACGGCTCGATCTTGCTTAGGCTGCCTGAACTGATCCAAGCCGGCAAGATCATCCAAGATGAAAATCTTGTCTTTGTAAAACCTCTCTATCTTGCGGAAGTCGGCATTGCTAGGGAACTAAGCCGCCTCATGGAATCGGCTTGTTTCTTAAGGAGTGTTGATAAAGAAAAAGCTGTGCAATGGACGCAAGAGAAATTCAGAATCCAATTTG